>DATKYL010000380.1:0-2408 GCA_035528515.1 Acidobacteriota bacterium
TAACGCTGGTTCAGGAGGGCGAGCTTGAGGTCAGGTCTCGGCTGGTGAGCGGGCCGTCGGATACATACGAGTTTTTAGGCCCGATCACCAGGGACCTCGACCGAGAGGCGTTCTTCGCCGTTTACCTGAATCAGAAGAACCTGATTATCGGCGTCAACATGGTTTCGCTTGGGGGCCTGAGCCTTACCGTCGTTGAGCCGCGAGAAGTCATGAAGCCAGCCGTCATCGTGAACGCCGCAAAATTCATCTGCCTACACAACCACCCATCGGGCGATCCAACGCCGAGCCGGGCGGACCGGCTCATGATCTACCGCATGGCGGCGACAGGCGAGATCATGGGTATCGACATGCTCGACTTCGTGATTTCGGGTGAGTCGCGTTACTGGAGCGCGGCGGAGTCCGGGGCGATACCTCACATGTCGGTCTCGGAACTTCCCAGAATCTGTCCAGGATATGAGGAGTCCATTGCCGCCGAAGGTGGATACCGGGCGTAAACTGAAAGAGGAGCGCGTGATGATCGATGGATTCGCCGATGTGAGTGGGATTCCGGACGCCGGTTCGATCCCAGACGGGAACCAGCTTGCCGTCAGCGACAGTCCTGGCTACATCGCCCTGACTGCCATGATCGCCGCAGGGGACGCCGCACTCGCGGCCGACCAGTTCCTCCCTGATGGCCGCAGGCTGATTATGGTCCACGTCGGCAGGGAGGTCTCCGGGAACCCGCGCGAGATGCATGTCAGGGTAAGCAAGCGCGGCTTCGAGATGGCCGACAGGGAATACACCGACTGGAAGATCGCTTGGTGGCGCGAGGCCATTCAGAACTCCGTCGATGCCAAGGCCCACAATATCCACCTCGGCGCGCAGGAGATCGATGGACACATGGTCGTGTCCTGCGACGACGACGGCGTCGGCATGGATATGGACACCATCGACAGCAAATTTCTGGCGATTGGCGAGCTGGGCGGAGAAGGCAAGGCCACCGGAGAGGCCACGGGCGGCTTCGGCGTCGCCAAGAAAATCCTCTGTTTCAAGTGGCCCAAGTGGGAGATCTACAGCCGGGACAACTTGGTGGCGGGCCAGAACGGCTACGCCGAGGGCGTCGAACAGGAAAAGCGTCGGGGGACGCTCTTGCGGGTCTGGATGCCGCTCCAGACCAACGAATTCACGCGGATCGACCACGCCACCGAATTCCTGTCTCGCTGCCACTTCCGGAACGTAAACTTCACCGTCAACGGGCAGTCGTATGACGGTCCGTGGCTGTACAACGGACGATATACCGACCGCGAGCTGGAAGGCGACAAGGCGACTGCAAAAATCTACTACACCAAGGAGTCAAAGCGCCTTCAGGCCCAGTGCTACGTGCGTCTTCAAAACGGGATGTACATGCACTCCATCGACATCTCAAACTACAAAATCACCGGATACGTCGTCATCGAGCTGATCCCGAAAACGGACCCCGAAACGGGGAAGCCGTACTCAAGCGTCGAGTTCTTGACCGCCAACCGCGATTCAATCTCAGACAAGTCGCTTCACGGCGAGATAAGCGCATACTTTTACGAGATCGCAAAAGAGAATCAGAAGGCCCTTGCGCCCGCGCCGAAGTCCAAGGCAATGGAGTTTCACGGAGCCGGAAAGCTCCAGGCCGACATCGACAGGAGAAAGAACGAGATCAGGCATAAGCAGGCCGACCTGCTCTACAATACGAAGGTCAAAACCAAGAGGGATGAGGCCGCATTGACCGAGGAGAGCGCGGCGGCAATAGCCCAGCAAATGGCCGACGCGCAGGCGCTTAATGCGGCCCTGCTCGCGATCCTGCTTAAGGCCAAATACACGGGGCAGACGCACGTCGAGACGGCCGTCAAACAGATTGCTGGCACCTACTGGAAGCGGGACTTCTACATCTATCCCGACGAATCGGCAGAGAAGTTCCACATACCGAAGAAATTCTATCCCGACACGCAGACGACGACCATCCACAAGCTGGCCCGCGTCTGGGCCGACTACTGTCTCCTCGTGATGATCACTTTGAACTGCGACCGCCCCTTCGGCGTGGGGTGGATTTTCAGCACCGATACTGCGGCGGCCTACCTGCGTGCGGGAGGGAACGAGTGGCTGCTCTTGAATCCCTACCTGATGCACAAGAAAGCCCTGAAGGAGATGGGTAAGACCTTCAACAAGGAAGACCTCAGCGCCAACCAGATCATCAGCGTCGGCCCAAATGACGACGAGCAGTTGCGGTACGTCTTCTCGATGGCAATACACGAAGCCACACACATGGTTGACGGTGAATCGTACCACGACCCCGACTTCGCCGCCGCGCTCACCTACAACACAGCCCTCTGCGGAGACCTGTTCGCTAAGATCAGGGGTGTTGCGGGGGAAAGCCGCTCCAAGGCCCGCGCCGAGCG
>DATKYL010000381.1:0-6520 GCA_035528515.1 Acidobacteriota bacterium
CCGGTGTCGTATCATCCCGTGTGACCGGACCGGGAGCACTCATCTACGTTCCAGGTTCCTATGCCTTAGGGGCCGGACAGTGTCACCCCGGTCCGGATCACCATCTCACATCGCCCCCAAACACGCAAGCCAACATACAAGAGGCCGGGTTTCCCGGCCCGTGCCGTGCGGCGGTTGCGACGGGCGCGGGAACCGCGCCCCTGCGGCGTGCGGGTTTCGGGAAAACGTCACGTTTGCCGTTGACAGGGATGCAGGGCGGGTGCCACGCCTGTTTACACAACGGCGATCGCATCACACCAATACGTCCACGGGGACCAACAGGTGGGCAAAGAGGGCACCCGCCATTTCATGCCAGCCTCTCGTGACATGCGGCGGATGCATGAAACCGGCAGTCGCGTGTTTCCGAGAGCTTCGCGGATCAATCCGCTACATGGAATCAACCGGGAGAAGCGTCCGCCCTACTGCTAGTACAGGGTCGGATCAGTAGGGTGGGCTCCGCCCACCATCCCCGGGAGGGTGTTTTCGTACGGGAGGTGGGCGGAGCCCACCCTACGCGTGCACCCGTTCAATCGCGCAAATGCGGCGCGCCTCACCGTCGAGCGCCCAGAGGTATCGGTTGTCGAAGGTCATTCCTTGAATCCCGAACGGCTTGCTGCCCCAGTCGAGTAATCGTCCCTCGAGGTCGCTCTTGATAATCGCTGGGGCGAAGCGGTCGGCGTGCCAGACATGCTCACCGTCGGCGGCCAAGCACGCGGGAAACGGCCCGGCGAGACACTGCATGCGCGGTTCCTCGCGTCCGGTCGGATCCAGGATCGACACGCATCCTAAGAAACGGTCGCCGACCAGGATCTTGCCCTCGACCAGTTCGGGATCAATGATCTGCTCCATGTGTTCGAGCGAGATCGTCTTGAGGACGGTGCCGATCACCGGATCGACCTGCCGCAGCTCCTTCGGGTCGGACCCGACCGCCGCCAGTGTGCCGTTCCACCATCCGATCGCGTGGCAATTACGGATTCCCACCCGGCGGGTCACCTGCCCGTCGATCGGCGACAGCGCCACCGCCTCTTTCGTCTTGTGATCGAAGCTCCAGAAATCCTCACCGTCCCAGGTCAGCGAAAACCACGTGCCGACGGGAAGCGGGATCTGACGCACCTCGCGCCAGTCGGGGGGCACCGGCGGCAGATTGCGGAGTTGGTCCAAAAACCCGTGCGTGTGCAGCGCACGGAAGACCGGCAGGCTGACCCCTCCGAACCCGCCGTCGGGATGCTGCGCGCGCAGCATAAGGGGGATCTGGCGCGCCACCAGCGCCCGCGCTTCCTGGGTGTCGATCCGGCCGGCGGCGTCGGTGAAGCCCCACGGGTCGTTGTAGGCGCAGCACCCGGCGTCGTTCATCTGGCCGGCAATGCGCCGTATCCCGTCGGCGACCGTCGACTCGGTCCCGACCCATGCCCTTCCCGCCCACAGCGCGCTCCAGAAAACCGCCGGCGTCCACGGGCATCCCCGCCAGGCGCTGTTCCACTCATCGGGGTGATGCACAAACCACGCGAGGGAATACGACACCTCGGGCTCATCCTTCAGACCCAGCAGGCAGAGCGCGTGCAGTGCGTAGATCGACAGCACGGCGCCGTCCTGCTCATACCACTCGTTGGCGTTGCGTCCGCCGCGCACCTGTTCCAGGAGCGCCGGGACTGCCCGTTTGACCTCGGGACAATCGTGTGCCGCGCCCAGTTCGAGCAGTTCGAGTAGTTGCGCGCCCGTGTCCTTGGAGGTATCGCCGAAACCGCCGCTGCCGCGCTGATCGGCGAGGATCTCGTTGATGCGGCGATCGATGATCTCGCTGTCGCCCGTATGCGGCGATCCGAAGACCTCGCGTCGCACCCGCGCCGCGGCCAGCGATATGTCGCCCTCGACCCACTGCATTGGATCGTGGCGGAACCCGTATTTCAAACCGTCGTCGTGCATCCTGTACAGCTCCCTTGCACGGCCAATTATCCGAACCGTCGTCCCTGGCGGTTGCGGGCGTCGACCCGGGCCGCTCCGCTACAACTCCAACTCCGCGGCGATACAGGTCATTGCCTCGATGACAAACGCGATGTGCTCGTCGAGATCGATACCGAGTTCTGCGGCGCCCTTGACGATATCTTCCCGTGAGACCTGCGCCGAGAACGCCTTCTGTTTCATCTTCTTCTTCACCGAGCTGACCTTGACGGTGGCGATCTTCTTGTCGGGACGCACCAGCGCCACCGCCACCAGGAAGCCGCTCAGCTCGTCGACCGCGAAGAGGACCTTGTCGCGCAGTGTGGCGCGCGGGATGCCGGTATAGTCGGCGTGGGACATGATCGAGATGATCCAGTCCTCCGGCACCTTTTTAGCCCGCAGAATCTCCGCCCCCATGTAGGGATGGTCCTCTGCGGTCGGGTAGCGCTCGTAGTCGAAGTCATGCAAGAGCCCGATGATCCCCCAAGTCTCCTCGTCCTCGCCGAACTTACGGGCATAGGCGCGCATCGCCACCTCGACCGCGAGGGCGTGCTTGATCAGGGATGGATTCTGTGTGTATTCGGTGAGCAGTGCGTAGGCTTCCGAACGATCCATGAGCCGACCTCCTCGAATCAACCTCTCCGGCCCCCGGTGTAACTCCAACGATCCGACCAATATATACCCTGAAACCACCCCTAAAACACCGGATTCCCTTGACTTAGCTTGGCCCCCCGTATTACTTCCTGCCCGGCCGCGGGGTGGAGTCTCCGCCTATGGGGGAGTACCACGTCGGCCGCTGCAAATTGAGTTTTTTGGCCGCGGGGTGGAGCAGTCTGGTAGCTCGTCGGGCTCATAACCCGAAGGTCGCAGGTTCAAATCCTGCCCCCGCTACCAATGTAAGTCGTTAATCTCCTGTACATTATGAAGAATGCGAAACCAGACTGAGATGGTCTCTTTCTAACAGTTTTCTAACACTCTCGTTAGAAAGCTCGGCGAAGGAACGCGCACCCCTCAAGTGCAGGGGTTGGACTTCAAGGAGTTATGCCATGTTGTGACCCGAACTCGCGCTGACCTTCGGGTTGACAGCCCGGAGGACTCTTCACGTGGCAATCTATTCCCACCGCAAGCGGATGGGGCACCCGGGACTAACTTAGAAAGTGGTACAACTCGTGGGGGCAGGTCAGAACCACGATATAGGATGTAAATCCTCCTGTTCGTTACATATTGCACTAGCCAGTAGTTGCGTGTATGCTACGGGGGCTGACGGGCGACGCGCCAGTACAAGATGGCAACCTGGCAACTCGGGGAGTGTCACTTGATGAGTTACGCCAAGCATAATCGTATCCTGTTAGTGGCACCCACGCGGGGCTTAGGATATCCTCGTCTGTTCAAGAAGGTGTTTTACGTCCCAAATCTTGCCATCAGGACATTGGCATCCCTGACCCCTCCAGATTACGAGGTCTCGCTACTAGATGAGGCATTGGACAGGCCGGACCTTGGCCACTACGAAGCAACGGACGCCGATCTAGTCGGCCTTTCCGTTAGTACACAGAACGCCTCACGGGCCTACGCCATCGCAAGAGCTTTGAAGCGGAAAGGGAAGACCGTAGTAATGGGGGGGATTCACGTCACCGCACTCCCTTCGGAGGCCCTACAGTATTCGGATGCCGTAGTAATTGGTGAGGCAGAAGGCGTTTGGCAAGAGCTTGTTCACGACTATGCCACCGACAACCTGCAACAAATCTACAGAGCGGCTCGTCCCTCTCCCGAGTTGGCGACCCCTACCCGCATTTCACCTGCATCTCACCAATCATTGATATCGGTTAGACCTGTTCAGATCTCGCGTGGTTGTCCCTTTGGCTGTGAATTTTGCTCGGTCAGTGCCTTTTACGGGCATGTGACCCGGTACAAGTCAGTCGAGGCCGTCGTTAACGAGATCACCAATGCACAGAGCACATATGTCTTCTTTGTCGATGACAACCTTTTTGCGTCAAAGCCCTATGCGAGAGAGCTCCTTCACCGCCTTCATGCTCTGAAAATCCGATGGGTGAGCCAAGCGCCAATATCGATCGCTTGGGATCCGGAGATTCTCAGCCTCGCTAAAAGTTCCGGCTGTCGCGGATTGATGATCGGATTCGACTCTGTCAATCAAGGCAGCCTCGCCTCTGTAAGCAAGCGGCAAAACCAGGTCCAGTCATACAAAGGGGCGGTTACGAGCATCCAGAACATAGGCATTCCTATCGCTGGCTCATTCATATTTGGATTCGATCAGGACGACGAGAGCGTCTTCGAGGAGACGGTTCGCACAGCCAAGAATCTAGAGATTGATCTCGCCTATTTCTTCATCCTGACACCATATCCGGGCACCCAGCTATACCAAACACTTGCCAGAGAAGACCGCATCTTCGAGCGAGATTGGGCTAAGTTCGACTGCAATCATGTCGTTTTCTCGCCAAGAAGAATGACTCCTGCTCAACTGCAACAAGGCTTCGAGTGGGCTTGGAAGGAGTTCTACTCTCCGATCAGCACACTACATCGCATGTTCAAGACCCCGGCAGCAACAACCGCTCTCGCCAACGCCTTCTACATGTTCGGCCGCCGATTCCACAAGATGGGAAGTTCTTCTCTTCCTGCCGAATTCTCGTTCGGCACGAATGAAAGCACGACCGAAGGAGGTGCGAAATGGAAGGATCACCACCAGACACCAAGCCAGATGCCCCATTGACCTCAACGCCAGAGGACAGCCAATACTTCCATGCGTTGGTCGAAGATTACAAGCTCCGCAGCCACGATGTCCGAATGAGATCGGCTCAGTACGAGCGTCTGTGGATGCTGCTTGTATCTGTCTTGGGCGCGGTATTTGCGTGGTCAATCGACGTTAATGTTGATCTCGGTGTGGCTCTCTTCTCTCCAACTCCCCTCATCGTCGTTGTTCCCATCCTCATTCTAATATGGGGAGTGTTCTTGACTCATGTGCTGTGCTGCAACAAGCTGTCCTCATTCTATCTCTTGTCCTTGGAGCGCCAGTTAAGGCAAATCCTTAGAGCGAGCAAATCCAGTGACGACGTGATTGCTATGAGGTGGCGAGAGATTCTTAAGAACATCACGCAAGACCCCCAGAGCAAGAAACCAACATCTATATTCGGATGGATGTTCAGTATCTTGGTGAGTCTTGTGATCGTTGTGTTCGTGGGCGCGTTATTGCAGTCGGTGATATTGCTCAACGGCAAGTCGGGGTGGGCCGGTTATGTTGTCGGTCTGATTCTTTTCTTCATCTTCGTGCTTGAGGGAATTATGTTCTTTAGAGCACATGGGTGGGTCATTGAACAGGCTCAGAGCCGGGGAGTCCTGCCGCCTCCGGAACATCAGTCCAAGTAGGCGAAGACACGATACCAATCAGTCTCAACCGATGATTTCGACACCAGTTCCATAGTCCTGCAGTTTCCGGACTGGCATCCAAGGCGATAGTGCTGTAGCGTCAAGTCGGTGGAAGCTACCATAGAGCATGGGATATGGCTCAACCTACAATTGAGACTTGGCAGTGAGACCTTCGCGCTCGCGAATCTCATCCGCGGCGCCCTCGGCCTCCTAGATCCGTAGGCCTCCCCATCAGATAGTCAACGGAGAAGTAGAGATCTCGGCGACTATGGCCTTCACAGATCGTAACAAACAACTCCAACGAGGGAATCACAGGCAATCAAAGCCTCGGGCTTCTTCTAACATTTTTCTAACAAAACAAGCCAAAACACCATCGAGAATGGTCCAATACCAGACAGGGCAATTCCGGCTAAGTCGTTGCCGGAATTGCCCTTTGGTGTCTGGTGTTACCTGCTGGTCAGGTTTCAGAGATGGCTCATAACCTCCCGCCAAGAGGCGGCGGGACAGATTCAAATCCCCCGATCCGCTGACGCAGGCAGCAGAAGGACCCCGCTACCAAATTGCGCCTCTTCTGTATGCCTTCGTCGGAACGCGCCACGGACACCTAACAAATCTCCCGCTTTTCCGTCCAATCAGAATAGACGGGCCACCGGCCCGCACCAGAAGGGAGATTCTGATGACCTGCACCACCTCGCACCTGCCCCTCAGGTGCATGCGGAATCCTGCCCCCCTGTTGATCCTGTTTCTCACTTCCCTGTTGGTGGCAATCCCGATCGAGGATTCCTCCGCGCAAGACGCGGAACTCGACGCCGCCGGGCAGCTCGAGATCATCGATTCTGTAACATCGGTTCTGAATCACGAATACGTGTTCCCCGACGTGGCGCCGCAACTGGAGGCTCACGTGCGCGAGCGCTATCGCAGCGGGGCCTATCAGGACGTTCGTTCCGGCAAAGCGTTCGCCCGCGCCCTGTCGCGAGACCTGCAGTCCGTTAACGAGGATCTGCATCTCAGGGTCTACTACTATCCCGACGAGTACTTTGATACGGAGCTTGATCAGGAACCCGACGCAGCAGAATTGGCGAGGAGATTGAGAGCAGATCAACGCGACAACTTTACCTTCAGGAGAATCGAGATACTCCCCGGCAATGTCGGATATCTCAAGTTC
>DATKYL010000382.1:0-3108 GCA_035528515.1 Acidobacteriota bacterium
GTGAGGCCTCGCCGCTAAACAAGAGCACTCACCGGCCGCGTGTCTCCCGGGCGACCTTTGTGCGCGCTCGGGACGACTGTCGTTTAATTGTAGGCTCAGATCGGTTTTGAAGCAAGGGGGTGTTCCAATGCCGTTCTTCTCCCACCGGCCGCATCGCGAGTTCGCTAGTCCACTTTCGCCAACCCGTCGGCGGCGGACACGCCGCAACAAGACGCGAAGAGAACAATCCCGCGGCCGCCGGCTGACTCTCAAAGCGCTGGAAGATCGGCGGATGCTGAGCATCGATCTGACGCTGGAGGCTTTCGAAGATCCCGCCTCGACGGCTTCGTGCCCTTGGGTCTTTCCCTGGAACGGTTCGGAGTACGTTGCGGACAATGACGTCTATTCGACCGCCAGGGGCTCAGCAAGGGAATTCACGGACTACTATACCCTGACGGAGCCCTTAGTCCCCAAAGATGGTCAATATACGCTGGAGCTAAGGGAGATCAGTGACGAGGAATCGTACACGGATCTGGTTCGACTAGTAGCGGTGGACCACGACTCAGACGTGCACGTAGCGGCTGACGGTGACGGAAACGTTTGGACTTACAGTGCCTGGGCCGCGCCCATTAGCGCTATCGACAAGGATGGAAACGACGTCTTGTCGCAAATAGCCACGGAGGACGACTCGGGGTTTCGAGGGTTCCATGAAGACTATGTGATTCTGGACTTTAGCACTCTGGACGTAAGCCAGGGCGCCACATTAGTGCTAAGGTTCCGAGGGTTTCAAGACGACGGCGATGCCGGCGATCCGACGTCTGTTCAGCCATCGATCGATGTCCAGACACAAGACCTCGATGGGACATGGACGACGAGAAACGACCTTACTCCGCGGGAGGATTGGGCGGTCGCAGCCGTCGATTTGAGTGCCCACCTCGGAGACAGCAAGCAGGTGAGACTGTGGCTAAAATCCTGCCACACGGGCAAATATCATGTAATCGACTACGCCGGCTTGGATACGGCACCACAGGCTCCGACGACAGTCAATATGCTGTTACCGATATCGGCAACTCACTCAGTTCAAGGTGACGTGCTCGACGCGATAAGCGCCTCTGATGACGATTACGCCCATTTGGTGCCGAATGAGCAGATGACTTTGGCGTTTCCCGTACCCGCAGTGACGGGCGAGGCGAGGGATTTTGTGTTTGTTTCTGAAGGCTACTACGAGCCGGTCGGCACTTTCTATGTCTATACCTGGGATGGGAGTGCATGGGTCCAACGCGGCAGCGCATCGATGAAGTCGTGGACCGACCAGACGACCAGTTTCGACTTGAGCGCGTGGCTGCCTGACGCGGACAACGAATTCAAGGTGAGGATTTGGCAAAGCTACGAGTGGAATGGCGCCGGTATCGACTACGTCGGGCTGACGTGCGGAGCGGTGCCCGGACTGATGCTTTCCGCATACGATTTTCTCAAGAACCGCGACGTGACGGCGGAGCTTAGCGCATCCGACGATGTCAGAGACAACTGGGCGTACGAGAGCATCTATCAGGGGTCTAACCGTTGGGTGGAAGTAAACTGGGCAGTCAACCTTTACCCTCAAGTGGTCGGAGTCTTCCCCGCAGATCCCAGCGTGGGGCCTCTTTCGTCGGTCCAGCTCGACTTCAACAAAGCCATGGACACTACAACCTTCTCCATCGCCGACGACGTGATCACTTTTGCTGGTCCTGAAGGGTCCGTGAACGTAAACGACTATGAATGGCTTGACGAAGATACGCTGGAGTTGACCTTCGATCTCCAATACGTGGTGGGCACCTACGAACTTGTCCTTGGGCCGTGGATCTTCGATGCCCAAGACGATTCGGCCGAAAGCAACCCGATGGATTCGGACCGTGACTTCATCCCGGGTGAAGAGCTCGACGACCGATTTACGGCCACCTTTGCCGTGGGTGCCCCGGAGGTCTTGGGACACGCTCCGGCGGGCGCCGTGGCGGGGCCGGTCCGGTCGCTAGAATTGACCTTCGACCACCCGATGGATCAGACGAGCTTTTTGCCGGAAGAGGATGTCATTAGCTTTACGGGTCCGCAGGGGCCGCTGGCCGTGAGCGGTTCCCGCTGGCTTGACGACCACACACTCGAGATCCTGTTCGACCCGCAGTCCTCATTGGGCTCTTATGAGCTGGTTTTGGGGCCGGAGGTTCTCAGCCTTTGGAATAACCCGTTGGACCAGGACGGCGACCTGATGGTCGCCGAGGCGCCCGAGGATTGGTACACGGCCACCTTCACCATTGCCGGTGCCAAGGTAGTGGGCCACACGCCGTCGGGATACGTGACCGCTCCGGTCCAGCGGATGCAGTTTACGTTCGACCAGCCCATGGAACAAATCAGCTTCTCGCCGGAGGAGGATGTCGTCAGTTTCAACGGCCCCAACGGCCCGATTGCGATCACCGATCATCGCTGGATCGACTCACAGACGCTCGAACTGAGCTTCGACCAACAGAACACGTCCGGCGAGTACGAGCTGGT
The DNA here is from genome assembly GCA_035528515.1 of Acidobacteriota bacterium. Classification (GTDB taxonomy): domain Bacteria; phylum Zixibacteria; class MSB-5A5; order WJJR01; family WJJR01; genus DATKYL01. Next base: position 2,506 of record DATKYL010000382.1, read on the forward strand.
CCTCGGCCCGCAAGTCCTCAACCTGGCCGGCATTGCCATGGACCAGGACGGGGACTTCAACGTCGGCGAAGAGCCGGACGATCAATACACGGCCACCTTCACCCGGATGTTCGTCTCGAACATTACCGAGGATACCGTCTGGGGACCTATCGACCCGCCGATCATCTTCGACAGCACGGTGACCGTAGCATCCGGTGCAACGCTGACCATCGAGGCGGGCAGCACGCTGAAGTTTTCCAGCGGCGCGAAGCTGGTCGTCAACGGGAACCTTGATATTCGGGGAACCCTCGACAACCCGGTCATTCTTACGTCCTATCGGGATGACGAGGCCGGCGGCGACACCAACGGGGACGGTGACGCCACCAGCCCGGCCGCGGGCGATTGGGGCGGCATCGATGTGAACAGTTCGGCCAGCGCCAACCTGGAAAACGTCGAGGTCCGCTATGCGTCGACAGCGATCGACGCCAATGCACAGTACGCGAACGTCACGCTGCGAAACACCATCCTGAGGGACGGAGGCTTCGGCGTTTACGTCTACAGCCCCTACGCGGAAGTTACTGCGGACAACTGCCTGATTGCCGACAACGCGAACACCGGCATCTT
>DATKYL010000383.1:0-14587 GCA_035528515.1 Acidobacteriota bacterium
TCCATGTCTTGCATCTCATCAACAAATACGAATCTGAAGCGTTTCCGAAGTAAGCGCGTGACCGTGGGCGCCTTTCTTAGTAGCGCCTCAGCCATCCTGTACGCGTATTCGTACGACAACACTCCCTTCTTCAACACCTCCCAAATGATTGTCTTCAGCCCCAGATACTTCCTATTCTGCGGGTCACTTACAATTGTCTCTCGGGTGGAGAACTTCTTGATCTTGTCGTCAGCCATATCGTAAAACAAATCCCTAACGTCAGCTTCGACTCTCTCATTGTATAGTCGCTTCGCCTCCGACTCGTCATTGCCCGCTTCCTTCAGACACCTGTCGTGATGCCTTCGCCAGAACAGCCTCGCGGGCTTATCGAATTCTGGTGCCCAGCAGATTGCCTGGTACTTCTGCCACAGGAGTTCCTGGTAGCGCTCCGTGTCGATCGTCGCGAAACGAATTCCCAGATAGCTGTGCCCAAACGGAATGGCCAAGAACTGGTCAACGAAACTCTGGATCGTGCCCACGAAGTTGGGATATGCGAGCAGCTTAGGGCAAAGCCTGCCGATCTTTCCTTTGATCTCATCTACAGCGATGTTAGTGTGAGATAGCACAAGAACACCGACGCCATCATCTAAAGGAAGGGATCTCTCGATAACGAGCAGCTTCGCGAGAAGCGCAGTTGTCTTGCCGCTGCCAGGGACTGCCTGGAGGTCAAGAGTGGCAAGGCTCCTTATGTATACACGCCGCTCCTCATCGAATCTCTCACCTGGTGGCAAGAGAGTCTCTTCAGCATAGACGATATCCTGATCAGTTATCGTTATCTGTTCCAGTGGCATACTTGATAGCATCTAAAAGGTATTGGATGTTCGGATCGATCTCTAGCGCTTTCTTCTCTATTGGCGTATCGCTCAGCGTCGCAGCAAGGATCTGTGCAATTTCGGCCTTCCGGAGGGAGTGATTCTCCAGCTTCTTCACGACCTCATCCAGCATCGCCTTGTCACCAATCCGCGAGTGTATTTCCCTGACGGACGCATAGAATACCTCCTTGAGCTCCTTCGACAGGGCCAAGCAATACTCTAGGGTCCAGTGGGGTGATACGAACGTTTTGACCGTGTCTCCGTCGTACTCCCGTTGCTTCTTCTGCCTGGCAGCTTCGGCATTTGTCTTTGTTGATTCGGAGTCGCGGTCTGCTTCCTCGGCTGGAGAGACATCAAGGTCCGTGATAATCGCAACTGGAATACCCATCGGGGTTCCATCCTTGCGGCGGAATATTCTAGAATATCTTAGAAATGCGGTGCCGGCGACGTTAACAACTGAGACCCCGTGGCGAGTCAAGTCACAGCCGATCTGGCGGGCCAGAGCGGGCAGCAACAATTCTTCCGCCCAGCCCTCGACGAGAATGACGCCCCGCGCAAAGAACAGATTCGCCTTCGTTACGTCGAGAAAGCGTTCGAGAAATTCGTGGTCACTCTTCTCTAGCTGCGTGTAGGAAACGCCAAGAGGATCAGATCCCATTGGGAATACACTGCCATTGCTGCAAGTGATCAGATTGTCGAGCTTGACCTTCGATCCTAGATTTGGACTATGCGTCGTCAACACTAGTTGTACTCGACTATCCGTCCTTTCCGTCAGGGCTTGCAGATAGCTGATTACTTTCATCTGTGCTTGAGGATGAAGGTGGGCCTCTAGCTCTTCGATGAGTCCAAGTCGCAGTCCGGTCCAGTTGGTCCGTTCCAGGTTTAGAAGCTCGGTAGCAATGAATAGCAAGTTCTGACTGCCAAGGCCCAAGTACTCTTCCTCGAGGGCCAGTTTGAGTATCTCCAGAATATCCCTGAGCTTCTTGTCAGCAGGAGAGAACACCGCACTCTTCCTCTCCCCAAAGAACTGCTCAAGATACTCTTCCAACTTATCCCTTAACTCTTTGCCCTTCTTGTCGCCTGCTTTCGCTTCTTTGAAGTACTTCGCGATTCCCTCACTCAACGTTCTGTAACCTTCTGTAATCAGCCAGTGGGAGTCTTCTTTATCCTTGAAAGCCTCATGGCCTAGGAGGATCTGTGAAAGACGAGAGTGTTTCCTTGGCATCAACTCATACTTCGCGTCGCGTAAGGGTCTCAGATAGGTTGTCTTCAAATAGTCTCGTGCTTCGGCCGTCAACCGGTACCCTTCTTCATCGAGGCCGGCCCTTATGTCGAACGGCAGAATTCGGTCGCCCTGCCTGCTGGCATCGAGAATGACTCGCAGATAAGGAACGGCATCGTCGCCCTCACCCTCCATCCCCAGCCACTCCGTGAAGTGCTTGGCTTCGTCATCCGTGAAGTCATCGAAGCGGCACTCAATCCGCAATCGCGTGGACGATCTGAAGAAGTCCTCCGTGTTCAGTCTAACCCACTCGGAACTATGAGTGTCCAAGACGAGCTTGATCGCATCGATAACCGCTGTCTTGCCAGAGTCGTTTTCGCCAATCAGTACATTGAGCCCTTTGGATAGCGGCACCGTTACATCAGGACTGCCTAAGTCCAGACCCTCGGGTTCGGATCCGAACTTTCGGAAATTCCACAATCTGACTTGGGATAGATACATAGTAGTCGTTTAGGTCATTTCCGCGTGCCCTACAGCCCTGCTATACGCAAGTGCCGATTGTGACGCGCCCCTTGTCTCCTCTCTGCGTTCGCTCCCGCAAACTACTTCCCCTTCGTCCAGATGTCAAACACATCAAACGAATTGAGATCTCGGCTTTGGCCAACGCCGCTACCAAGCCTGCCCCATTCCACCTCCACCAACTCCCTGCCGATAAAGAACTTGGGGGCTGCCACACCCTGCCCCATTATAAATGTAGCCGCCCCGCCGCCCGACAATCACATTAGTGTATAACCGGAGCGGCACACACGACCATGACTCGACCCGACACCAATTCCCCCACCCCCCGCGCGCATCCCCTCGACGCGCGCCGTCTCCGCCGTGTGGTTTCGCCGAAGTGGCTCTTGCCGATCGGGGTGATCGGGACGATCGTCATCGGGGTTGCGATTGTGGGGGAATACTTCGTTCGCAAGCAGGAACAGGAACGGTTGCTCGAAAATCAGGCGGTCTGGATTGTCGAAACGCTGGCTGAGGCCGCCGGACGCGAACTCCAGGCCGCCGGGCAGATCGAGGAGACTTTCCGGACCGATCGGACTTCGGAGCTGCTTCTGGTCCGCCGGCTGGTGACATCGTCGCGACCGACGACCTCCGAACTCGAAAGCATCCGCCGGAATACCGGATTCGATCATCTCTTCCTGTGCCGCGACACGAGCGACATCAGCCGCGCCCTCGGCAGCCGCTGGACCGGGTATGATGACATCGGCAAGCGTCTGGCGCGCGCGGCGCTGGGTGCCCAGCGACCGTACGTCGTCGATCTCCCCCGCCGCAACGAACCATCCGTCAGCGACGTCGGCTTTATCCTGCCGATTCCGTCTGGGGGGTACCTGACCGCGGTCGTGAATGCCGAACGGTTGCTCCAGTCCAGTCCGCTGTTCGGGTTCGGATCGTTTCTGCGGCAGTTCCGTCAGGCCGAGGGAATCGCATACATCGCACTGCAGGACGACCACAACATCCTCGCCGGCGCCCTCGGCGATTTCCAGTTGAGTTCGTTTGCGACCGACTCGGCACTCGCCTCGGTGCAGACCGCCAATGCCCTGCTGACCCGCAAGATCGTGATCAACGAGCGGCCGATTCTCGAGGTGATCGCGCCGTTCCGTGTCGGCACCGAGACACTCGGTGTGCTGCGCTGCGGCATCTCGATGGCCGACCTCTCCGCACACGAGGCCGCGCTCACCACCCGGCTTCTGATCCTCATTGCCGCGGTCGCGCTCTTCGGCGTGATCTTCGCCGCCTTCAACCGGACATTTCGCCACCGGCAGCAACTCGCGCAATTAGTGGACGATCTCCACGAATACAGCAGCTCACTTCTCAACAACCTCGAGACCGGCGTGATCACGGTGGCTGCCGACGGCGCGATCGAGTTGGCGACCGAACGCGCGGCCCGATTGCTCGAACGCAGTCAGGCCGACTTGATCGCCGACGGCGTCGGTATTCTCCCCGACCCGATCCGCGTCCGCGCCCAGGCCTGCCTGAAGGGCGAATTGGCCTTCGCCCCCGAAGAAACGTTTCGCGCCCGTTTACATGATGCCAACCGCACGCTCGCTTTCCGGATTCAGGACCTCGGCGAACGGGTCGGTTCACCGCGGCTGGCGGTCTTAATCGACGATATCACCGACCGGGAGCAGCTCGAACAGCAGCGTCATCGCAACGAGAAATTAGGCGCGATGACCCGGCTGGCGTCGGTCGTCGCCCACGAAATCCGCAACCCGCTCAATGCGATCCGGCTGACGATCGCGACCCTGCTCCGGCGATCGGGCCGCGCCGAGTGCAAGGACACCGATCCGCACGAACACCTCGCGTCGATCGACTCCGAGATCGACCGTATCGCCACCCTCGTCGAGGAGTTTGTCCAGTTTACCCGTCCGCTCAACACGCGCAAGGAATCGGTCGATATCGCCGGGTTGTTCAACGATCTGCATTCACTCTACGAGGGGCATCGCGACGACGGTAAGCTGTCGATCACGTTCAGTGCCGATCCCGGCCTCATCTGCACCGCCGACGACCGGCAGTTGCGGCAACTGCTGATCAATCTGGTCAACAACGCGATCGAAGCGGTCACGCCCCCGGGAACCATCACCGTGTCGGCCGCGCGTGACGGCGATCGCTTGCACATGACGGTGGCCGACTCGGGACGCGGTATCCCGTCCGAGGACATCGATCGCATCTTCGATCTTTACTATACGACCAAGGCCCAGGGGAGCGGCATCGGATTGGCAGTTGTCAATCAGATCGTCGCCAATCATAATGGAACGATCCGGGTCGACAGCGAACCCGGCGTCGGGACAAGGGTACAAGTCACGCTGCCGATCGGCGACGAGGTGTGATGAGCATGTCAGCGGACCGACCGCGTCTATTGCTGGTGGAAGACGAGGAGACGCAGCGCAACGCCCTGGTGACGCTGCTGCGCGACGAGGGTTTTGAGGTGATCGCGGTCGGCACTTTGGCCGAGGCGGTTCGCGCGGCGCGCGACACGGCGATCGCCGTCGTCGTTACCGACTTCCGTCTGCCCGACGGCACCGGCCTCGACGTGCTGCGTGAAACCAAAGCCCACAATCCCCACGTGCAGGTCGTCCTGGTCACCGCCTACGGCACGGTGGACCGGGCGGTCGAGGCGATGAAGGGCGGCGCGTACGACTACCTCACCAAACCGATCGACGTCGACAAGCTCCTGATCATTCTGCGGCGTGCGCTCGAGCATCGGCTCCTGGTGTCCGAAAACGAATCACTACGGCAGGCCTTGCAGGAACGGGTGCAGGCCGACAACATCATCGCCGCCAGCGACGCGATGCAGCAGGTGCTCAACCTGGCCGCCCGGGTCGCTCCCACCACCGCCACGGTGTTGATTCGCGGGGAAAGCGGCACCGGCAAGGAAATCATCGCCCGGATGGTTCACAACGCCAGCCCCCGGAACAAGAAACCGTTCGTCGCGTTCAATGCCGCGGCCCTCTCGCCGTCGTTGATCGAGAGTGAACTGTTCGGCCACGCCAAGGGAGCATTTACCGGCGCGGTAAAAGTCAACGTCGGGCGATTTGTCGAAGCCGACGGCGGTACCATCTTCATCGATGAAGTCGGCGACATACCCGGCGGTTCGCAGGCAAAATTCCTGCGGGTGCTGCAGGAAAGCAGCGTGGAACCGGTCGGCGACACACGCTCGATTCCGGTCGATATTCGCGTGATCGCCGCCACCAACCGCAATCTCGAAGAGATGATCCAGGAGGGGACGTTCCGCGAAGACCTCTATTACCGTCTGAATGTGATCACCATCAGCATTCCCCCGCTCCGGGAACGCAAAGAGGACATCGGTCCCCTGTGCGAGCATTTCATCGCCGCCTACAACCGCCGCAACAATCGCAGCATCCGCGGGCTCTCCCGTGAAGCGTTCGCCCAGATGATGAAATATGATTTCCCCGGCAACGTACGGGAACTCGAGAATATGATCGAGCGGGCCGTGATTCTCGCCCGCGACGACACGATTACCATGGCGGATCTACCCCCCGAAGTCGCGCGCACCCCGAGCCCCGCCGTGTCGGACAGCGACGGCCTCGACGAAAAGGTCAGCGCCCTCGAACGGCATCTGATCCTCTCCGCCCTCCAGGCAGCGGGCGGCAACCAGAGCCGGGCGGCGCGGTCGCTGAACATCAGCGAGCGGAAACTGCGTTACAAACTGCAGCGGATGGGCCACGATCCGGATCGACCATAGCGTCGGACATTCGACCATTTCGTCGAATTCGAGCCCCCCAGACCCTCCACCGAACACCGGCAACACCGCGTCAACTCGCACGATATCAACACCTTATGTCGGCGTCTGTGTCGTTGGCACGCCCCTTGCAGAGTAGGGGGGCGTGAAGAGACGAGATGGAAACAGATGTGGAACCTGATTGAACGGAAAGGACGGAAGACAATGGCCAGGACGAAACCATTCAACGGCATGTTCGCCGCGGTCTTGGTGCTGGCGCTCGGCGCCTTCGTGCTTCCCCAGGGTGCGGCCGCTCAGGACAGTCCCGATTTCGAGGTGCCGTTCGTGGACGAGGACAACGACGGCATCAACGATCTGCTGCAGTCGCGGTGGGGACTGGTGTTCATCAGCAACCGGCAGGTCCGCGAGGCGATCTGGGACCAGTTGAACCTGGACATCGTGTTTGAAGACAACCAGCGCATGGTTGACACCGACGGGGACGGCGTCGGCGACGTGTCGCTGGGTGAGTACATTCGCGGGCTCCTCGACACTGACGGCGACGGCGTGCCGGACATCACGATGCGCGAATATCTCGGGCGTGAGGGTGGCAATCTCGTGGACATCGACGGTGACGGCATCGGTGACATACCGGTGCGTGATTACATCAGAGGGGAAATGGACGCCAGCAAGGTCGGCAATCTGGGACAGCGATTGATCGACACTGATGGCGACGGCGTAGGCGACACGCGTCTCCGCGACTACATGCTTCAACTCCTCGACACCGACGGTGACGGCGTCCCCGACATGTCAATGAGAGAGTATCTGGGAGCCGAAGGCGGCGACACGCAACAGCGATTGCGAGCCGCCCAGGACTTCTTCGATGATATGCAGGGACGTCGGGAGGAAGGGCACAAGCCGTTCATCGACGAAGACGGTGACGGGAAACCGGATGATCTCCCGCCTCAGTTCCGATGGAACGGAGAAGACGGCAGCGGTGGTAGCGGCGGCACCGGTAACGGCGGCAACGACACCCCCGGTGACGGTGGTGGCATCGGCGACGGCGGTAACGACAACCCCGGTGACGGTGGCGGAATCGGCGACGGCGGCAACGATAACCCCGGTGACGGTGGTGGCATCGGCGACGGCGGCAACGACAACCCCGGTGACGGTGGTGGCATCGGTGACGGCGGCGACGACAACCCCGGTGACGGCGGTGACGGCGACGACGGCTCCGGTGGCGGCAGCGGCGGCGGGAAGCCGTAATCACTGAAAGCGACACACGACGGCCCACGACAGGAATCTGTCAGGAGAGAGGCCGGCATGGCCTCTCTCTTGATGTCACCTGAGGACACGATGCGACACTTCGCCCTGACACTTCTCCTGTGCATGCTGACACTCACCGGTGTCCAGGCGCAGACACCGACCGGACCGGTTCTCTCCGGATCCCTCACGACGTGGCTGGTGAAGGACCAGAACTCCTACGGCATCGATACACGCACCGAGTATGAGGAATGGGTCAACAGATCACACCTCAAACTCGGACTATCGTTTCGACGTCCCTCGCATACGGTTGACTTGTCCTACCAGGGTGACGTCTCGCTGTACCACAATCAGAGCGCCCAGAGCAACCTCTCGCACGGCCTGAATCTGCAAGCCAAAGCCACGCACGGGAAATACATGGTGTTCCTGAACGGCAGCACGTCATTCCGGCGCAACCGAAGCGAATACGATTATTACAACGTTGATTCCTATAATGCCCGTCTGACTGTGAGATACCGTCCAGACTGGACGTTGTCTTTCAACGGCGGACTCACCGTCAGCCATGACGACTACCGGGGCTTCGAGGAACTCGACAACGTCACCTATACCCTGTTCGCGAACGCGCGCCGGTCCTTCCAAAGCCGTTGGAGTTTGTTGGGACAGACAGCCCTGACGCTGAAGAAGTACCCCAACCAGACCGTGACCAGCGATCCAACTTCCGGACCCGGTGGGGTCTCACGAACCAAAGAAGAACCGGTGGAGGCTGCCCTCTTTCGCGTGCACGGCAGCGTCGCGCGCTCCATTTCGGATAAGACCGGACTCAGCGTCGAACTGGGCGGGCAATGGTTCCTGGGCAGCCCGATCGAGACGTTTATCGACAGCACGTATTACTATACGGAAAACGACATCTACGATGACGCCCACTCGTACCAAGCGGAGTATGTGGGTGCGCGTCTCACGCGGCAGTTCACGGTCAGCTTTGTCGCCAAACTGTCGGCACGCATCGCGTGGAAGTCTTACACCGGCACCCCCGCTCTGGACGAGACGGGTGCACTCGCCGGCGAAACCCGTGAGGACCGCCGCAGCGAAGCGAGTCTCTTCCTGTCAAAGGATTTTCAGTTTGAACTCATTGGTCCGACGCGGCTGGGTGTCTACACGAACTTCACCTTCCGCGACAACACGTCCAACGATCCGTATCACGACTTCGACGACAACACGTTCGCACTTGGGGTCAGTCTCAAGTTCTGATCGAGTTTGGCTGCGCAGCCGCTTGAGACGTGACCATCATCTGTACGCCACCAACATACCGTGGGAGGAGTCACATGAACAAACGCATCCTGTCAGTCTTCGGCACGTGCGCGCTTACAGGCCTCTTTGTCGCCACAGCACTTTTGGGGTTGGGCGCCGCTCCGGCCGTCGCACAGGACAATATCACTATAGCGGTGTCGCCGAGTACGCTGGTGCTCGCCTCGATCGGCGACTGGGTGACCGTGCACGCCGAGATTTCCTATGGCGCGGTCACGCACGAGACGATCACGCTCAAGTGTGACCAATGCTCAGTCACGCTCAGCCCGGACGTCGTTTATGCCGACGACCGGGGCGAGTTGGTCGTGAAGTTCGATCGCGAGACGGTCAAGAGCATTCTCGAGCCAATCACGAAACGGACCATGGTTCAGTTCACGCTGAGCGGCGACAAGACCGACGGCGGAACGTTCGCCGGATCAGATGCGGTCGATGTCGTGCTCGGGAAGTGATCCGACGGTCGCAGACTGCAACCAGCATCGCCCGACACGATCGACACAACAACACTCCGTGGGAGGATTCACATGAAGAAGTCTGTATGGCCGATCATCGGCGCCGACGTGCTCCTGGCCGCCTTCGTCATGACGGCGCTCTTCGGCCTGAGCACGACCCCGGCCGCAGCACAGGACGTCATCCCGATCCAGGTGTCGCCGAGCGCGATTATCCTGTCGTCCGCGCACAGCGGTCCCGTGACCGTGCATGCGGATATCAGCTACAGCGCGGTGGCGTCGGGAACGGTCCTGCTCTACTGCGATCGCGATCCGAACCCGATCAAGCCCTACATCACCTTCCCCGACGACCGCGGCCAGCTGGTCGCCAAGTTCAGGCTCGGTGATGTTATCGGCATCCTCGGGACGATCAGCGGGCGGGTGAATGTGACCTTTACGCTGACCGGCGACACCAATGCCGGCGGTTCTTTCACCGGGTCGGATGACGCCATGGTCCGCCAGAACCCGGCGCCGAAATAAGACGACGCTTCACGCAACACAGGGCAATCACGGCCAAGAAGAATTCCAAGCCGCATGTACTCGGAATTCCTCTTGGTGGCTCAGGCAACCGGGTGCGATCACCCTGATGATCTAAACACCTGTATCAGGACAAAGCTGCTCTTTAACGTTTCTTCGGAGGTACACCAGTGAAAAGAACCATCTTCTCAGCGTGCGGTGTGTGTGCGTTCATTGCTGTCTTCACCGCGCTGGCGTTGTTCGGTCTGAATGCTGCTCCTGCCACGGCGCAGGACGCGTTAACGGTTAAGGTCCAGGTGTCACCACACACTATTGTCATGTCCAATGTGGACGGCAGTGTGACGGTGCACGCGAATATCGCCTACACGGCGGTTGCTACGGAGACGGTCATGCTCGAAGGCCTGACTCCGTACAACACCAGACCCGACGTGGAAGGCAAGCTGGTCGCGAAATTCCGCCTCGACGAGGTCCAAGCCATCGTCGCACCGCCATCGACGAAGCTCACGCTGACCGGTGAGACGACGGAAGGCGTTGCGTTTAGCGGGTCGGACGTCGTCAACGTTCGCCAGCTGTAAGCAGCGGCAACGCGATCGACGAACGATCGACACCACACAGCTGCATCAAAACGAACAAGAGAAACAGCGGTACCGGGGAATTCCAGGGACATGCGGCCCTGGAATTCCCTTTTGCTGTCCGGTATTACGGCTCTACAGGCGTGGGAACGGATGGATCGTCCGGCACAACTTCTACCGCCGTGGCATGGGAAGCCACCCTGGCCGTGTGGATCCTCGACCGTCAGACTGCCAACACACTCCCCACGGTGTTGGCGCACATCCGATCTCTCAGAGCAGCGCGGATTTCGGCCATTGCCGCAAACCCCGTGCAATGCCCCAGACTGAGATGCCGTACGTTCATCCGGCGCAGTTCTGCAATCGTCTTCTCGATACATTCGTCGGAGGCACCGTGCAGGTGTGCGCCACCGATCACCGAGTAGATCTCATCCCGCCCGGTCACGGCGCGCGCCTGGAGCAAATGGTTGATCATCCCCCGGTGCGCACAACCTAAGACCACAACCAACCCCAGGGAGGTCTCCAGCACCAGAGACAGATCATCCGGAATCTCATCCGCAGATTTCTGGTCACAGTTACCAGAGTAGAATCCGGATCCCACGGTCTCGAAATCGGTTCTGAACGGGACCTCACCTGTCGTGGTCACATGATCGGTCACCCGGACCGGAGCCTCCGAGAGCCGGACCTCCATACCGTGGCTCTCCAAGCGCGCCTGATCGACCGGACTGCCGATGTTCCTCTTCGTGCCCCCGGGCGGCAATACGAATTTGTCCTCGAAGACGCACGGGTGCGCAGTGAGCGAAAACGGGAAACCGAGCTCAAGGAGACGGGGCAGGCCGCCGGTGTGGTCGTAATGCCCGTGACTGAGAACAACGTGCCGCACCCGGCGCAGGTCCTTGCCGAGGACCTCGGCGTTGTGCAGCAGAGCACGGTCCTGTCCGGTGTCGAACAGGATATGGGTGGCCGGCGTCTCGACCAAGATCGCGAGGCCGTGCTCGGCGATATGCCCGGCCCCAAGAGGGACGCAGTTGTCACACAGCGTCGTGAGCCGGAACTGCCAGTCGGATTCCATCGTCGTCTCCGGAACGACTCCACGTCCTGGTTTCTTCGTCAGAGTTTCTTCAGACCGTCGCCGTACCTCTGGGCCAAAGCGACATAGACCCGGGGCGCCAGATCACGGAACTCCTGCACGCTCTCATCCGCATCACCCGTGACACGCGCCGGCACACCGACAGCGACTTTGTGGGGCGGAATATCTGATGATTGCGGCACGACGGCCCCCTCGCCCACGAGACTCCCCGCGCGCACCACGGCCCAGTCGCTGACAATCGCTCCCATGCCGATCACGACTCCGTCCTCCAGAGTGCAGTTGTGGAGGATAGAACCGTGGCCCACCGTACACCGATTCCCCACGGTGCACTTCTCACCGGGTCGGGCATGGATGACGCAGTTCTCCTGAATGCTGGTCTCGTCACCGATGACCACCGAGCCGTAGTCGCCCTTAATCCGCGCCCCCGGCCCGATGAAGCATCTCTGCCCGATCCGCACCTCTCCGATCACATCCGCGGTCTCGGCAACATACGTGCCCTCCCCGATCACGGGCCTTTTCCCTTCGAACTCGTAGAGTGCCATGCCGGCCGGTCCTTCCCCGTGAGTTGTTCATCAACGCGCCCGCAATACTGATCGCGCCGAGCGCCTCCGATGCAATGACGCGCCCCGGCACCTGGGAGCTTCCCAAGTTAGCCTCCTACCCGACGAATTACAACTGCTGCCCCACAACGGGACTTCTAGGCAGTCTGTGCCTGGAAATCCCGTCATGCTCGGGAATATAGGTAGTGCGGGCCGTGATAATGACTCAGGAGTACTGGCGCCTCCAGACTCAATGCCGCCGCTGCATCACCAGTGGATCGTCATCGAACGCCTCGTCGGCATGACGGGTCACGAACTGCTGCAGTTCGGACGTGGATGCGCTCAAGACGATCACGTCGTCGCGGCGAATGTGAGCGATATCGATCTCGCCCTGTTCGATCTTCTTCTTAAGCCAATCAGTGTCGAGCATCCGCAGGGATAACACATGGCCTTCCAGCGCGATCCTCCAGAACGAATGAGCGGGAATCAGGTGTCCGACCAACATCTCGTTCCCCGTCTCCGGCTCCTCCGGGTACAGGTCGAGATAGAGCTGATTGTCCAGACGCATGAGGCAGGCTTCAAAGACACCGTCGGGCGCGTCCTGTTCTTCGGTGATCAGACGATACCGGCCCTCCTGTGTCATCAGGAATGTCCATGTCTCATCGCTCGAACCGGACGTGTCGCCCCAGACACCGACCAGCCCGGACTCCGACACCAAGTCCGCTTCGGTATAGAGAGGTTCGATCGACAAGGTCCAGCACCCGCCGACCAACAGGGCGGCGGCCACAACAGTCAGGGCTTTCAGTGCACGCATGATTACGCTCCGTTCCGAATGTTGAAGTAGGGATTGTATTCCTCGATCAACGTCTTCTCGATTCTGCGTCGCTCACTCCCGGATGAACCGGGCAAGGTGATCACCGCGATGTAGACATTGTCCCAGGATCCTGCCCGCGACAGCAGCCGCCGCTCCCGCTGCCAGGTCCAGGGGCTGCCGCGATACGCTCCAAACCGCGCGCTCTCGCCGCAGTAGTCGAGACGGTATGACTCCGGAGTGCCTTGGGGATCGGGACGATGCATGATCACAAAGACACCGGGCGCATCCGGCGGCTCCCAACGCGCCAGCGGGACCGGCCCGTCGATCCGCGACCCGTATCGCTCGACCAAATCGGCCCACATCACGACCGGAGGTTGCGGTGTGCCGTCTGGAGCGACCACCCTGGAGGAACCCTCAACGATCGGGCTCGAACCAGCGGGTCCCCCGCGATCGGTGAAGAGCCAGACCGAAACCAAGAACACCACCACGAGGGCACCGACCGCCGTGACCGGCATCCAGCCGATACGAAGCCAGCCGAACCCGCGTGGCCGTGGCCGGTCCCCGTTCGTTGCTGAAGTCAGCGCCACGACACCTGCGGCGAAATTCGCCGGCAGCAGTGACGGTTGGAGCTCCGCAACATCCTTGAAAACAGCCTGCATCTGCCACAGGACGTCCAGTTCAGCCGCGCAATTGCCGCAAGCGGCGATATGTTCGGTCAATTCCGCCACCTCATGTTCGGGCAGATCGCGGCCGACATGCAGGGCCATCTTCTGTCTTACCGTTTCACATTTCACCGACTCATACCTCCGGTCAGCTCCGGGTACTGGGCCGTCACGATCTCTTTGACACGCAATCGCGCCCGCGCCAGGTGGACCCGCACCGTGTTTTGACGGCACCTCAGGATCTCTGCAATCTCTTCCGTGCTGAACCCTTGCAGGTCGCGGAGAACCAGAACGCGACGCTGCTTCGGCGGCAGCGTGTGAATGATTCGCTCGAGAATGACACGCAGGTCGCGTTGTTCGGCGCGGGTATCAGGCAGGGGATTCTGGTCCACTGGCTCAACCGTCTCGTCTGGCCGCCGCAACCGTCGACGCTTCGTATCGATCGCCAAGTTGACCGCAACCCGGTAGAGCCACGTAGCGATTCGACCGTCCGGCCGGAATCGGTCGAGCGTCCGGTAGAACCGGACAAAGACCTCCTGGGCGATGTCCTGGGCGTCGTCCGCATCACCGACCATCCGAAAGGCAATGGCGTAGACCTGATTCTGATAGCGTTCAATGAGGGTCCTCCATGCCGCCGACTCTCCTCGCCGGGCCCGGACGATCAGATCGGACTCGGATGCCCCGAGGGCTGTCGGTTCAGAGTGGCGCATGTCGGCGGTCTCGGTCACCCGGGTAACCATCCTGTCATCCTCGTACCCCTTGAACGCTCGAGGCCGCGCAGGTGCTTACCGTAATCCTCCGAACCCTGCTTCTTCCTGGAGCGTTGCGATCCTCACCCGGTCTCTCCTCTCCCCTGGTCAAGTGGGACAGAGCAGGTTACGGTTAATACGTTGTTTGACAAACAGTTGTCACCATCAAAATCGTACTCGGCCATCCCCATGATCGTGGCATTTCTGCGTTAAGTACTTGTAAATCACGGTCTTAATAAATTATCACTCGGATGTTAGTTTTTTACAAAAAACTGTTGTGTATTTACAACAATTTGCCGTACATATAACATATGAAGGCACGAAAGATTT
>DATKYL010000384.1:0-2439 GCA_035528515.1 Acidobacteriota bacterium
CTCCGTGAAAGTGATCCGGCATGAGAACATAGCGGTCGATCCGAATAACAGGGAACTTCGCCGGGATTTTCTGTCACCATCGCTCCACCATCCTCCCCGCATCACTCAACTGCACGCCGCCGTCGACAACATCGCCAAACAGACGGGCCTTTCCCTGCGCACAGATGGTTACGAAATACGCGCCTGCCTGTCCATAATCGTATGATTGCAGGCGCAGCGACCGGCGTTTCGGCGGCATGTTCACCGTGGGGCAACCTCCGTTCGCCAGAGGTTAGCCACCCTCTCCGACTGCGGTCAATCATATAGTCGAGGATATGATACTCCGTTACGCCCTGTCGAACGTAGGGGCGCCCCCGCGTGGGCGCCCGCGGATGTCCGGGGAGGGATTCGGGCGGCCGCACGGGGCCGCCCCTACGACAACCGCGCGGCCACAAATTGCGCGATGTCGTCAACCCGGATATCGTCGCCCTTGCCGAGGTCGGCGGTGGCGTCGCGGATCATGATCTGACAGAACGGACAACTGATCGCGATCTTCTCCGCGCCGGTGCCGATCAGTTCTTCCGTGCGTTCGTGGTTGATCCGTTTGCCCTCTGTCTCCTCGGCGAAAACCATCGCCCCGCCTGCGCCGCAGCAGAACGAGTGTGTTCCGGTGCGGTGCGGTTCGACCGGCGCGCGACCGTCGGCGGCGGCGAGGATCTGACGCGGAGCGGTGATGTCGGTCTTGTCGCCGTAACGTGACAAGTAACACGGATCGTGGTAGACCGTCTTCCTGCCGTCGCCGTTCGGCGCGAGCGCGATCTTCCCGCTGCCGATCAGATCGTTGATCAGTTGTGCGTGATGGATGATCTCAACGCCGGGGTCGAGGCCGAAGTCGGTGTATTCCGAGAGCGTACGGATGCAATGCGGACAGGTGGCGACGATCTTCTTCACGCCGGCGGATTTGAGCAGTTCGACATTGGCGGTGGCGAGTTCGGTAAAGAGATACTCATTCCCCGCACGACGCGCGGCATCGCCGGTGCACTGCTCGTCTTTCAGCACGCCGTAGGAAACGCCGGCGGCATCGAGAATCTGCTTGAACGCCAGCGCCACTTTGCGGTACTGAATGTCGAAGCGTCCGACACACCCCATCCAGTAGAGCCACTCCTGGCCGTCGTAGACCGGGAAACCGTTGTCGTCGATGAACTCATGCGCCTGCGGGGTGGGATACGCCCACGGATTATGCAGGCGTTCGAGGTTGCCGAACAGGGTGTTGAACGTATGCGGCACGTTTCCCTCAGCGGTCTGGCCGCGTCGGGCTTCAAGAATCGGGACGACCTGGTCGATGCCAACCGGACACTGATAAGTGCAGGCGCCGCAGGTCGTACACTGCCAGAGGATTTCGCGCGGGATCGTCTCCTCGACAATCGCCTGCTCGGGGTTTTTCAGAAGCCCGGCGCGGATGTCGAGCATCAGTTGCTTGGGGTCGAGTTTCTTGCCGGTCGAACGCGCGGGGCAATGGTCAAAACAGCGCCCACACTCGACGCAGGTGAAAGCGCCCAGCGCGGTGTGGGTCGACAGATCGGCGAGTGTCAGGGCGCCGAACTCCTCCTTCTCGAAGTCGAGCGGACGGATTTTCGCGAGTTCGAAGTCCTTGAGGTAAAGCGTCAAAGGAGAGAGGGCGAGATGCAGGTGCTTCGACCGCGGAATCAGCCACAAGAAAGAGAGGATCGACAGAGAGTGTACCCACCAATTGACCCGCGCGGCAATGGTGGCGTGGTCGGTGAAGGTGTACAGATCGAGCAGATAGGTCACCATCAGAATCTCGATCAACAGCGCGACGATCCCCGACTCAACCTTGATCGTGCCGAGCGCTTCGGGATGAAGGAAGTAACGGCGGATGATCAACGCGGTAATGCCGATGATCACCGTGACCGCGAAGACCGCGACGACGGTTGTCACGATGGTACGAACACTGCCGTGGCCGAGGATCGTGCCGCCGTACCCGCGCGCGAAGTGGTCGAGCGTGACCGGGATGAAAGTGAGGAAACCCCAGAAGACGAGCGCGTGCATGAGCCCGACAAAGGGCCGCTCGGCGATCACTTTCCCCTGCAGGAGGACTTCCCGGATGACGCGGGCGATGCGCCGGCCGGGCTGATCCGGGGCCGGACTGGCTTTGACCCGCCCGACACGCCGCAAACGCAACGCCAGGGGCTGAAAGAAGCCGAACAGGCCGAGCAGGATGGCTACGGTGAGGATCAGTTTTTCTATCATCATGACCGCCTACGTTTGCGTACGCACGTCGACACGGTTGGCGAAGCCTGGTGCCACGGACCTTTAGGAGCCTGTTGAAAAACCTCACGCTGCGCCGACGAGGCCGACGGCGAACACGCAAACCGTGTCCTGATCGAGAACAGACGCGTGGTGTGACAGGAGCTTAGCCCAGGGCGTAAGCCCTGGGAT
>DATKYL010000385.1:0-3884 GCA_035528515.1 Acidobacteriota bacterium
GCCAGCCAGCCGCGCGCTAACATCACGATCAACGTTGCGGTCGGAGGCACGTCTTCGACTGCCGACGATATCGCCAACGCGATCGCCAATAGTCTGCGCTCCCAAGGGCTTGCTTCTTAAATCATGCGTCTTTTCATCGAGATTGGCGACATCCCTCGTGGGAATCAGGTCTTGCTCGAGGGCTTCGACATCACTAAGGATCTCGGGGGCCGGATGGCTATGTGCCGGTTGCAAATGCTGGCCGATCCCTCCGAGCGGGCGGCGGTCGGTCTCGGTAAAGTCGGCAGCGCGGTCGTCGGTCAGTCGCCGAGCCCGTTTCAAGAAATCGTCATCAACGAAAACCTCGGAAGCTCCCCGCTCGGCGTTTACTTCGATGAGGCGACTTTTGACGAAGCGATCTTCGGCGGCGGTACCGGAGGCTCTCCGGTTGGCGATCGCCAGTTCGCGGGCTACGTTTCCGACGTTCGGCCTGAGTACCTCCGCTCCAATCCCGCCAAGATCAAGTACCACATCACTTGCCAGGATTACACCGTCCTTCTCGATAACACCGAAGTCACCGAGATCAGCTATTCAAACCAGACCGACAAGGACATCATTCAGGCCGTTTTCACCGCCTACCTTCCGGAAGTCGATACGTCGCTCGTTTCCTCGCTGACCACGATCGAGACGTTCAATCTCGAGGGCGAGAGCCTCCGGACCTTCATGGAGAAGATCGCGGAGCTGACGGGCGCCGAGTGGTACCTCGACTTCGACAAGCGCCTCCGCTACTATTTGCCTTCCTCGAACCCTGCCCCGTTTTCCCTCACCGAGACTCCCGATTACAGCACCAGTTTCGATTTCGACCGCAAGAGCTTCGACTATGCAGAGGATTTCCGGACGCCGGCAAACCGGGTGAAGGTGATCGGCGGGCTCAAAGAGAACGAAACCGCCTACACCGCGACGTCTCAGGATCTCAACAGCCAAGCCGCGTTTGGGAAAGTCTTCAGCCGGGTGATCGTCGATCGCAACATCGCCTCGGACACCGAGGCGCAGCTTCGCGCCCAGGTCGAAGTTCAGCGGTACGCCTTTCCGGAGAAAAACGGGACGGTGACCTACCGGCGCGATGGCGTGAACATCGGCCAATTGCTCACCATCAACTCGCCGACGCGCGGGCTATCCGGTGACTTTCTAGTGCGAAAACTCTCGATGCGCTGGAAAAATCCCTCGCTCACCGAGTACACCGCGGAGTTCGGCGACTACCGGCCCGATCTCGCCAAGACGCTGCGGCGGCTGAAGGAGTTGGCGAAGGAAAAAGCCCCGACGCCGCTGGCGAAGCCGGTTCAGAAATCGGTCTATGTCGATCACTTCGCGTCGACCATCGAGCCGGTGCAGATCGTCAATTCCCTGCCCTCGCTCCCGGATCCAAACTACAGCGCGAATGCCGTAGTCCTGCTCACCACGGACCGGAAGATCTACCGTAGGAACGGCGACGCTTGGACCGCCGTGGTTCCGACCACGGACCTCAGCGGAACGATCATCGAAACGCAGATCGCCAACGATTCAATCTCGACGCCAAAGCTTCAGGCTCTTTCGGTAACCTCAGGCATTCTCGCCGCCAATTCGGTCATCGCCGGGAAGGTTGCGGCTGACGCCGTGACTGCCGGGACGATTGCCGTGGGTGCGATTCGTGCCATCGATGCGGTTTTTGATTCCGGCGCGATCCAGAGCGCCGACATCGGCAACGCGCAGATTAACAATGCTCACATCGTCAGCTTGGGCGCTTCGAAACTCACAGCAGGAACGATTGACGCCAGTGTCATCACGGTCACGAATCTAAACGCCTCAAATATCACGACGGGCACGTTGAGCGGTAGCTACCTCGATGATGGGACGGTTGCTGACATTAAGATCGCCTCGGGCCTGAGCGCCACGAAGATCACCACAGGTACCCTCGACGCCTCCGTCGTGAGCGTGACGAACCTGAATGCCTCGAACATCACAACCGGATCGATGGCTGCTGATCGCATTGGAGCAGGAACGATGGATGTAGGCAGCGGCGGGCTGACGATCAACGGAACAGGTAGCGTGACCGTAGCCTACAACGTCAGGGCGACCGACTTCAAGAGTAAGACCAGCGGAAATTTGGTCATCAACTCGTCTGATGAGTTTGTCGGCACCAATGTCAAGACCGGAGGCACTGGAGCAACCGGCAGTGTTCAGACAAACTCCCTGAACGTCGGCGGCGCACAACGTATCGATTCCACCGGGGCGGGCAATCTCGCAACGGTCCAATGTGGGGCCTGGGCGAACTCTTCCGAATATCGGGTGGGAACCATAAAAGTAGTCGGGGCTCAGGGTTCCGCCATCGGCAACCCGACAGGCGGGACCACAGTGGACACGGAGGCCCGAGCCGTGATTGTGAGCATTCTCGGGGCCATCCGTACCCACGGCTTGATCGCAACGTAATCAGTTGGTTTCGTTCACTTCGATCAGCCGTGTCGCCGCCGTTGCCTTGAGTGGCGTTATAAGGATCGATCGGACCTGGACCTTACCGACCAGGAACAGATGGTTTGTCCACTCCGGTTGATCCCGATAGTGCCGTGGTACAAAGTCCATCCGACAGAGATCTCTCCCCAATTGGTCGCGATAATTCAATGTGATCGAGAGCGCTTCCGTCTCATTATCGGAGATGTAGACGGCAACCCAAATACCTTCTTGGGCCTGTTGGGGTGCGGGTGCAATCCAGATGCCGCCTCGCTGTGGCTGCTGGAATAGACGTATCAGCCCGGTTGTACTCCAGTGATACCAGTGGACGGTCAGGCTATCCGATCCCTGCGCTCGGATTTGCGGAACGACGGCGATCAACGCGATCACGATCAGGATCGTAATTCTTTGAAGGATTTTCATTTGTTTTTCTCCCTGTAGGATAGTTCGGCGAAGGCGTCGAAACGTTGCAGTCAGTATGAAGAAAAAGTGTCGTTTTGTAAAGAGCAGAGAGGTAAGACATTGGCATTAAAGAAGATCGAGCATGAAATCCAGAATCCCTGGCGGGTTCACATCCGCGAGGTTCTCGGCCAGATCCAGCAGGGCGAGGGTCTGATCCTCCAGTTGCGGGGCCGGATCGCCCTTGTCGAGCAGGACATCGCCTTCATGCGCCGGCATCTCGGCGTGCTCCTGGCGCAGATCGCCCAGGCCGACGAGTTGCCGAAGCCGGAAGGCGAATACAGCCTGAGCGCGGACGGCAGCAAGATTCTGGGCGTGTTTCAGGACGACAAGGAGGATCAACCCGATGGCGTGGCCGAATAATTGGACTGACAGCGAGACGATGACACAGGCGCGTCTTACCGAATGGACGAACGCGATCAAGCAGTGGGGCGACGACGTGGATACCAATGGCTACGGTGTGATCGTCGAGTCCTCCGCACCGACCGATGGCGACATTCCGACGCGCGGCGTCGTGTTCTACCTCGATGAGACAGCGCACGCTCTCAAGGTGCGTGTCCGGTACAGCGACGGCTCGACGCTCAAGAGCGGCTCCGTCACCCTCACCTGATAGGAGGTCTTTCATGAAGTGACTATTTCTGTTCCTGTTGGCGACGGGGCTGTTGTGCGCGCAGACGGCGAAGTTCCCCTCGGCCATCGCGACAGACAACGATCTTCTCGTAGGTAAGGACCGTTCCGCCAGCACGCTGTCGAGCGGCATCGATGCCAGCACGCTCTCGATCCCGGTGGTCGACGGTTCTGTGTTCGTGCAAGACGAAGTGATCACCATCGATCAGGAGCAGATGCTGCTCTGCTCGGTCGCCGGCAACACGCTCACCGTCTGTTCCGGGGGTCGCGGATTCGCGGGTACCAGTGCGACGACTCATGACTCCGGCGCGAACGTCCGGGGCCACATTACCGCG
>DATKYL010000386.1:0-2619 GCA_035528515.1 Acidobacteriota bacterium
CTTGAGAAGGAGCTGCAGCACAACGTGGCGCTCCGCGTCGAGCCGGGGCATACGCCAGAGGAGTTCCACGTCTCGGGCCGCGGGTTGCTGCATCTGTCGGTGTTGATCGAGAACATGCGGCGGGAGGGATATGAACTGGCGGTCGGCAAGCCGAAGGTCATCTTCCGCGAGCTCGACGGCAAGGAGACCGAGCCGATCGAGCTGTGTGCGATCGACGTGCCCGCCGGTCACGTGGGGACGGTCATGGAGCTGCTCGGTTCACGCCGGGCGGTGTGCGCGAAAATGGAGACACGCGGCGATTACGCGCACATGGAGTTCACCGTGCCCGCCCGCGGCCTGATCGGCCTGCGCAACCGTCTGCTGACCGCGACCAACGGCACGGTCATCATGCATCACAACTTCTACGAGTACGAGTTTCTCCGCGGCTCCATCCCGGGGCGGGTCAGCGGCTCACTCATCGCCAGTGAGACCGGCCAGGTCACGCCTTACGCCCTCGACAACCTCGCCAACCGCGGCAACATGTTCGTCGCGCCGACCGAGAAGGTTTACGCCGGCCAGATCGTCGGCGAGCATTGCCGCGACAACGACATCGAGGTCAACGTCTGCCGGGCCAAGAAGATGACCAACATCCGTGCCGCGTCGGCCGACAAGACGGTCGTGCTCAAGCCGCCGCGTGAGATGACGCTCGAAATGGCCCTCGAGTTCATCGAGGACGACGAGCTCGTCGAGATCACCCCCGCCGCCATCCGCCTGCGAAAACGGTTGCTCACCGAAGCCGCCCGGAAACAAGGCGCACGGCGATCCAGTTAGGGTCTGATCGTGGATTTGCCGCGTCTGGACCCGTCGCCTGCGCTCCGGGCTCTGACGATTCCTGGCCGCACTTTCTGTCCACGACCAGCTCGTTGAACAAGGGTGAGATCACGGTTCTGAAAAACGATGCCCCATCCCGTTCCTGTCCTGGGTGGTCGTATACTTTTGCCCCAGATAGATCAGCTTGTCGGCCCGAGGAGGCTGCATGTTGCGGACTTACATCGGCGCGGGCTGGCAGTCGCCGATCCCGGTGTGACGCTCGGCTCACACAGCTGGACGTCGTGGTGGAAGGGTAAAGGAGGAACCGACATCGGCGTCCCACCCAACTCCCAGTACGCCCCCAGAACGCTCAGAAGTCGCCCGCAAAAAACGCACAAAAGAAGACCGACTGTGGGGACGGGTTTCGTGTGACCGGGCACGTCAGAATATCGCCCTGATTGTGCAGGCGTGTCGTTCACAGATTGACAGGGGTGAAAGCATACTCGTCAGACTGTGCATTACGCCAGAAGCATTGGAGGAACGATGAAGTGCCCTTGCCGAAATGATGTAAGGAGTGATGGATCGATAGAGGCCCGGTTCGTAATAGTACGAACCGAGCCCCATGCCCGTGTGGTCATGTCATCGAGGCGGTAGCGACGCTGTCCCGAGTTGTCAGGAATGCTTCGCCTGTTTCGACCACTCGGGCCACCAGAACCGCGACTCGATCAGCGTAGGAACTACCTTCAAGGTGCGACCAACCCCTGCGTTGTATGAGCGACACCACGTCCAACGCCTTTTCCAGTGGTTCAACGTACTCCACCTCAGGATCGGGATTGAGGTCCTTATCAACCCCAACATCGGATTCCTCGCGCACCGGGTTCTCAACAGTAATCTGCTCATCGTAATCGGTCGGAGTATTCACCGATTTTGGTGTTGTGACCCGGCGATCAGCACGTTTCGCTGGAGGGTTGGGCTTTGTGGGTGGCGCATCCTTGACTGAGTCTGCCTTCATGCCTGGAGGTGTCCGTTTTTCCTTCCGGGCGGCCTGGACCTTGCCGTCTTTGCCCATGACCTTCTCGGCTCTTGGCAGCTTCTTGGCTTTTTCTAGCTTGTTCCGGTAGATCCGGACTGAGGGCTCACTGATACTCAACTGTCGGGCCACCTCGGGATTAGACGGTTGCGTCCCTTCAGCCGAAGTCAGTGCTTGAATCGTACGCAGAACTGCCTTCTCGCGCTCGGCAGGCTTGAGTGGTAGGCCGTGCGTCAGATTAGATTTCATGGCCGCGACCATGGCTTCATTGTCGTCGCCGATCAATACGTCGGCTTCGAATTCTGTGATCTTCTCTGCTCGTCCGGCCAGGAGTCGATGCACCCCAGCACAGATCACGTACATCTGATCATCGGGCCGCTGCCACAGCAAAGGCTTCGTGCAAAAACCCCTCAGCCGGATCACGCCGTTGCCCTGATTCACGACTTTCCGGTACTGCTCGACTGTTTTCTCGTCGATAGCCTCCCGGACCTGGAACCTTGTATCTTCGAAATCGATGCTGTCCATGGAGACCACGCGTTCCTCAATTCTTGTGGGGGGCGCCACGGTTTCCGCTCCGCCGCCGCCGTCACCATTATCTTCCTTGCTTTTCATTGGGATTCTCTCCCCTTACCCGGGGCAAACGGCAGGCGAAGCTGAACCGAAAGCACGACCCAGTTGTGTCAGAAGGAGAAGACCGCTCGTCTCGCGGTCGAGCGCAAGGGATCGTGATGCATGCCCGCCGCCCAGATCCGCTTGCCCGTCTTGCGATTGAGCGTGTCGTCAACGGCGACCACGATGGG
>DATKYL010000387.1:0-22908 GCA_035528515.1 Acidobacteriota bacterium
CGTCGCGCCTCCAGTGGAAGATTTCCGAGGTCCTGTTCAACTCGTCCACCTGCCGTTGCAAGGTTGACAGTGTGAACCCGGACACCGGCGAGTATCGCATTGTGCTGCACGGCACCCTGGACACCAGCGTTGAGGGCCACAACCCGAACTTCAACGGTTAATACGGTCCGTGCGTGTTTGGGGGGAGGAATCACTCTTAGGGGTTCCTCCCCTGCACTCTAATCGCCGGCGCGTTGAAGACGCGTCGTCAAGGTGAATGAGATGCCAGTCAGAAAAGAGACCGTTAGGGCACGACGTGCCGCGGCGACGCGGAGCACGAGCAAAGTTGCACGGACGGCGAAGGCACGGACCGGGAAGAGCCGCGAGGCGCGTAGCGCCCGGGGGCGGACCCGCAGCAAGACCATGTCGCAGACCGCCAAGTCTCGCGTGGTCGTTGTGCGCGGACCACGTAAGGAAGGCCAGAGTATCTGGCAGTTGGGACCGGATGGCTTCGTAGTGAAGATCGCCGGTATCCGCGGTGTCGTGCAGTCGGCGTGGGTGTTCGGCAGTTAACACTGCCGTGACGTCGTCTGCATCCGAATGACCGCGCACAAGCGCGGCGCCGCCTTAGGGGGGTAGGTGCCATACCACGAGAACCGGTGCGGCTGTCAAGGCCGTGAGCGCAAGCTGCCCGGGACATCGTCACGCGATCCCGACTCGGGGAGGGGGATTGCTGCGTCTTGTGGTACCGCTGCGTTCATCAACCGAACGCACTCCGCTTGTTCCCGCTATCCACTTGCCGGATTCGCCGTGGGGCTGAACTGGAATCGCCCCGCCGTCGGCTGAACGTTGTACTGAACGGCGCAAGGCGGGTGTACCATGGATGGTGTTGTCAACAGACTGCCTGTCGAGATACGTCGCGCTACGACGTCGCGAGTCCGCGCGCATCGGGTATCCCGTCCGCCGGAGACCGCACCGGCCAATCCTTTGGTCTCGGTCGTGCTGCCGACTTACAACGGTGCCGGGCGGGGATACCTGGCGGAGGCGATCGCGTCGGTCCTCGCGCAGACCTACCCTCATCGCGAACTGATCATCGTCGACGACGGCTCGGCCGACGACACCCCGGCGCTGCTCGCTAACTATGCCCAGCCGGGCGTTCGTATCGTGCACCAGCTCAACCAGGGCCTCGCGGCGGCCCGCAATACGGGCATCCATCACGCCACCGGGGAATACATCTGCTTCCTCGACGACGACGACCGCTGGCTCCCTGAAAAGCTCGAACGGCAGGTCCGCTTTTTCGGCGAATGCGAGCGCCGTAGCGGGGGGCGTGTCAAGCTCGTCTTCACCCCGATTACGTTGATCGATGAACGGGGTCGTGCGGTCGGCCGTCAAGCCCACACCGCCCGCGGTGATATTTATGAATCCCTGTTTACAACGAACCTGGTTGATTCACCCTCTTCGGTGATGATCAAGCGCGACGTACTCGACGCCGTCGGGTCCTTCGATCCGGCGCTGCGCAGTATCGAGGATCTCGACCTCTGGATCCGGATCGCGCAGGATTACGAAATACACTCAATGGATGAACCGCTGGTCGAGTACCGTGTTCACACCAACAAGTTGTCGACGCAGCTCGCCACGATGTACATGTACCGGCGCCGCGTAGTGGAGCGGGCGCTCGACGCGAACCGGCGCACCGATCTGCATCTCGATCGGGGCGCGGTTCTGTTCGATATCGAGAAGCAATACTTCGACAAGTACCTGCAGATGGGCGACGCCGACGGAGCGCTACGTCACTTCCGGCGGGCGTGGCTGTGCTGCCGCCGAGAGATGATCGCGCACCCGAAGATGCCGATCAAGATGCTGCTCGTGAAGCTGGGGTTTGCCGGACTGTTTGTTCCGGAACCGCCTGCGGCGGCCATCACGGAGGCGTTGCGGACATGATGAGCGATGCCCGTGTCATGCTCGCGGTGCCGACGTTCCGCGCCGCGGCTCTCATCGGCCCGACGATAGCGTCGGCGCTGGCACAGACACATGAACGGCTGCAGATCGTCGTGATCGACAACTGCTCCGACGACAATACGGTTGCGATCGTCGAAGAGGCGGCGCAACGGCATCACTGCGGCGACAGGCTCGGTGTCATCCGTCACGACACCAACGTGGGGCGCATCGCGAACTGGAACCGCTGCCTCGACCTCTTCGCCGCGAGCAACGACGACTACCTGAAGTTTCTCTTTGCCGGAGACCGGCTGCATCCGGAATGCATCGCGGAACTCGCGCATGCCGCGACGGCGTCACGGGCCGTGCTGGCATCATCCGCATATGAGATCGTGGCCGATGACAGTGCACAGACGGCGGCACACCTGGACGGCGACCGTGTCCTGTCCCCGGCGGAGGCGCTGACCGAATCGGTACGTCACGGCAATTGGTTCGGCGCGCCGTCGGCACTCCTCGTGTCGCACAGCGCCGCGGAGGGGCTGCGTTTTTCGGATGATTTCGGCTGGGCCGGGGATTGGAAGTTCTGTCTGGATGTCTGCATGCAGGGGCCGTCGGTGTGGCGGAAACGGACGCTGGCGACGGTCGATCTCGCCAGTCGGCGGTTCTATCAGGAACGGGCCACGCGCTTCGCGAGCCGGCTCGAAGACGCCTGGATGCGTTATTACGCGCTCGAACGGCTGCGGCAGATCGATCCCGCACCGGCCGCCGGTGATGATCTGGAACGGGAATTGGAGCAGTCGGTCAAACAGACTCTCATGAACCGGCGGGATCTAATCGATGTCACCGCCGCCAAGTTCGTCCACCGCCTGCAGGAAGCGATGAGATGAGCGGCATGACCAGCCGAGCGCTGTACCTGTCCAACGTCTCGACCTCGTATCTGCAGATCGGGGGACGGGTGCTGGTCATGTTTTTCCTGACGCCGTTCCTGTTGGCGCGTCTGGGGCAGGAGCAGTACGGGATCTGGGTGCTTTTGGCGAGCATCCTCGCCTACTTCGAATTCTCTGATTTCGGCTTCACCACCACACTGGCGCGGGAGTTGCCGCAGCGACGGGCCCGGGGCGACCAGGAGGGAATCTCAGCGACCATTTCGAGCATCTTCTTCGCCTTTCTGATCCTGCTGGCGATTCTGACGCCGATCGCCTGGGGTTTATCGCACCTTCTCGGCGGGGTCTTCCGTGTCGACCCGGGTCAGGTTGAAACGGCGCGGACGACCTTCCTTTTGGTCTTTGGCGCCTTTGTCGTCGGGTTTGAAAAGCGTGTCTTCGAAGCGGCGATCAACGCGACCGAGCGGTTGTATCTGACGCACCTGTTGGCCGCAGCGTACAATGTCGCCTATGGCGTGACGTTCTATCTGATCGCGGCGTCCGGCGGCGGTGTGCGCGAGCTGGCGATCGGCCTGTTGGGGCTCTCGGGCGCAGGGGCTTTCGCGAGTTACATCGTTGCGCGGCGCGCGTTGGGTTTTACGCTTTCAGCGCGTCTGTTCGATAAGGCGATCCCCCGGCGCATGTGGTCGTCGAGCGTGTTCTATTTCATCGCCGGTTTCAGCACGACCATCATTCTCCATTCCGACAATCTCGTGCTCTCAGCGTTTCTGGGAGCCTCGACGGTTGCGGTGTACGCGGTTGCGTATCGCTTCGTGGATCTGTTCCGGGTGCTCGTCGGGCGTCTGGTTGACGTGATCTTTCCGCAGGTCGCCGCCGCGAGCGCGCTCGGTGACGGGACGCAGCTACGCAGCCTGGCGGTCCGGTTCGTCGGATTGTCGGCGCTTGCCGCCGGTGCAATCGGCACGGTCCTCTATTTCCTCGGGTACGCTGTGCTGGGCTGGTGGATCGGCGCGGACAATCTGATCGGGCGCGACGTCTACAACGTCTTCATCGTCTATTTCATTCTGCATTCGCTGACGCATGCCTCGGGGCTGTTCATCGGGGCGATGGGAATACACAAGCCGATTGCGCTGGTGGGTATCGGGGAGGCTTCGGCGAACATCGTGCTGTCGCTGATTCTCATCGGGCCGCTGGGTCCACTGGGAGTGGCGCTGGCGACGGTCGTTGCTCACGTCGGGGGAACCGGCTGGTTTGCGCATTTCCATTTGTGCCGGGCGTTGTGGGGACGCCGTGCGATCGCCATCGCCGGCGCACCGGCGACGGCCGGCATCTCACCTGAGGCGGTGTTGGAGAGCCGAGTACAATGATTCTGGAAACACTGAGATTCGCCAAACGGCAGACGGTTCTGGCGACACACCTCTTGCGGATGTCGCCGCGCGGTTTCATGTCCTGGCTGTTCAGCACCGGTAACGAACGCTATGCGCGCTTCCAGCGCATCTTCTACGACTTTCAAGCAGGCCGTTCGTCGTACGGCGACCGTCTTTGCGATCACGTGGTCGGTTCGTACGAAGATCACGATCATTGGCGCGACTACGATGAGTACCTGATGCGATATGTCGGGCCGGAGTTCCGGCGCAGGACGGCGCTCGATTTTGGGTGCGGACCGGGTCGCAACCTGATCAAGTATCATGACCGGTTCGCCCGTCTCGACGGTGTCGACATATCGTCGACCAACATCGAGAACGCGCGCATCAACGTGCAGCGCCACGGGATCGCGCTGCCGACTCTGTACGTCAACAACGGGTACGACCTGGGCGGCATTCCCTCGGAACGGTATGATTTCGTCATGTCGACGATCTGCATGCAGCACATTTGTGTACATTCGACGCGACTCAATCTGTTACGTGAGTTCCATCGCGTCCTGCAGGACGGCGGGCGGCTGTCGATCCAGATGGGTTACGGGGCGGACTCGCCGAACACAGTCCCGTACGATACGGACTTTACAACGGCGCTGACGACGAACCGCGGCTGCGACGTGGAAGTGCGTTCGCCCGATCAGATCGAGCGCGAGCTGACGGCGGTCGGGTTCTCCGAATTCAAGTACTGGATTCGCCCGACCGGACCGGGCGACACGCACCCCAACTGGATTTTCTTCACCGCGGTCAAGTGGGGGCAGATCTGATGCGTATCGCGGTCCAGAATCCGCAGTGGATCTGCACGACCGACAGTTGCCGGATCCATGACTACGGGGTGGACTTTCTGCGGCTCTACCGTCCGGTGATCTACCTGTCGCGTCCCGACTATCGCCGAGCCCTGATGGCGTTTCTGAAGGCCAAGGGGCTGGAGCGCCGCGACTTTCGCATTGTCTACACGACCCGCGGTCTCAGGCGTCACGCCGATGTTCTGGTCTGTTTCAACGGTGCGCCGCACGTCGGGCCGCACCGTCCGGTGCGGCAGTTCGACGGTTTGAAGATTTATCACGTGATGGACTACACGGTCGACGCGGGGGCGGTTAACGCGGCGCTCGAAGCGGGCGGCGTCGATTATGTCATGGCCTATTCGTATCTCGATCGATACGACAGTTTCTTCCGCGCGCAGTATCCCCGCTACGAGGGGCGCGTGCTCAATGTGCCGTTCGGCTTCCACCCCCGCTTCACCGTGACGACGTCTTTTGCAGAGCGCCGGAACAAGTGTGTGGCGCTGGGGGCGGTCAATCCGGTGCGCGATCCGCTTCTGGCGGAGACCCGGCTGAAGGAGTTCGGGGCGCACTTCGCCGACGAGGAGTGGGCGCACAAGTTCCGCCGCCTCTTAGTCGAGAATGCCGACCGGCTCGGCGACGTCATGGATTCGACGCTGCCGGTGTTTCCGGAAACGAAGAACACCGGGTTTGACATGAACGCGATGATGAACGCCTATCGGATGTTCGTCAGCTGCGAGTCGATTCTGTACTTCCCCTCCGCCAAGACCTTTGAAGGGCCGGCGACCGGTACGGTGATGGTGTGCTCCGATCACGCCTGCAACCGGGTGCTCGGTTTCGTGGGCGGGGACAACTGCATCATGCATCGCGAATGCGACGTCGATCATTTCCGCGACCAGGTCGCGTTCTACATCGCGCATCCGGAGAAGCTGGAGGCGATACACGAGACGGGGACGCGCTTCGTGCGATCCGAATACAGTCATGAGGCGGTGGCGCGGAAATTGTATGACGATATCGCCGCAGTGTACGCCGGTCGTGAACCGGGAGTCTGGACGCAGCGTTTCGCGGCGCGGAAGGAGGCGGGCGCATGCATATCCTCGCCCATCGCGGTTGGTGGTTGAAGCCGGAGGAGAATAATTCCCTGGCGGCCCTGACCCGCGCCCTGGAGGCCGGGTTCGGGGTCGAGACTGATCTGCGCGACCGCGACGGCCAATTGGTGATCGCGCACGATCCGCCGACCGCCCGCTCGCCGCTGTTTGCGGAGTTGCTCGACCGGATCGGGTTGCGCCCCGGTCCGTGTCCGACGCTGGCACTCAACATCAAAGCCGACGGATTGCAGTCGCTGGTGACAACGGCGCTGAACGGGCGTCACGATTGGTCCGCCTGGGTCTTCGACATGTCGGCTCCGGAAACGGTGCGCTACCTGGATGAGCCGACGCCGGTATTCGTGCGCCAGAGCGAGTACGAGCCGGAACCGATCCTTTACGAACGGGCCAGGGGCATCTGGCTGGACGCATTCGACTGCGACTGGTACGACGAACGATTGATCCGATTGCATTTGGAGTGCGGGAAAAAGGTGGCGCTGGTTTCGCCGGAACTGCACGGGCGATCGCACCGGCCGCTTTGGAACGCGATCCGTGAATTGCAGGGGTGTGACGGTTGGGGCGATCTGTACCTGTGCACCGACCGGCCACAAGAAGCGCGGGGGTTCTTCTATGGTTAAAGCAGTGATCTTCGACATGGACGGCGTCCTCATCGATGCCAAGGAGTGGCACTACGAGGCGCTCAACCGGGCCTTGGGGTTGTTCGGGTATTCGATCTCCCGTTACGACCACCTGGTCACCTATGACGGCCTGCCGACACGCAAGAAGCTCGAAATGCTGTCGCGGGAGCGCGACCTCCCGCCTGAACTGCATCCGTTCATCAATGAGATGAAGCAGGTCTACACGCTCCGTTTCGTGCACGAGCAGTGCGCGCCGCGGTTCATTCACGAGTACGCACTCGCGAAACTGAAGCGCGAGGGGTACCGTCTGGCGGTTTGCTCGAATGCGATCCGGCATTCAGTCGAGCTGATGCTCAGCAAGAGCGGCATCCTGGAGTATCTCGAGTTCTTCCTTTCGAACCAGGACGTCTCCCGTCCGAAGCCCGACCCGGAGATGTACACGACCGCGATCGAACGCCTGGGTCTGGAGCCGTCGGATTGTCTGGTCATTGAAGACAACGAAAACGGCATCCAGTCGGCCCGTGCGGCGGGCGCCCATGTGATGGTCGCGCGTTCGGTCAACGACGTGACCTATGACAGTATCATGGCTCAAATCAAGAGAGCGCCGGTGGTGCGCTCCTGGGAGGAAGTGGCATGTCCGGTCTGAATATTCTCGTCCCGCTGGCCGGAGAAGGCCGGAGCTTCCGTGAACACAGGAGCGTGTTCCCGAAGCCGTTGGTGGAGATCGGCGGCAAACCGATGATCCAGGTGGTGGTGGAGAATCTGGCGGCGCTGATGCCGGCGCGTTTCATTTTCGTGATCAACCGCGACGACGCCGAGCGATTCGCGCTGGCCGAGGTGCTGCGCCTGGTGGCCGAGAACTGCGAGGTGATCGTGGCGCCGGGGCCGACGCGGGGCGCCGCCTGCACCGCGATGTTGGCGATCCGCCATATCGACAACGATGATCCGCTCGTGATTGCCAACGGCGACCAGTTTCTGAACTGCGACCTTTCGGAGTTTCTCGCCGATGCCTATTTGCGCGAACTCGACGGCTCGATGATCACCTTCCGCTCGGTGCATCCGAAGTGGTCGTTCGCCCGGCTCGATGACGACGGGTTCGTGGTGGAGACCTCCGAGAAGCGGCCGATCTCGAACAATGCGACGGCGGGGGTCTACTACTTCCGGTGCGGGCGGGGTTTCGTCAGGGTCTGTCAGAGCATGATTCGCAAGGACGCACGGGTGATGGATCAGTTCTTCATCTGTCCAGCGTACAACGAAATGATTCTCGAGGGCGCGCGCATCAGAACGTACGCGGTGCCGGATGACGTCATGTTTCCGCTGACGACGCCCGAAGAGGTCAAGATCTTCGCCGCATCCCAGGGAGGCCGCCATGCGGAACATCGTGATTCCCGCAGCCGGCGCCGGCTCACGCTTTATCCGCGCCGGGCACAAACTGCCGAAGCCCTTTATTGACGTGGCCGGCAAGCCGATGATCGAGCGCGTGCTCGACAATCTCGCGGTGCCGGACGGCCGGTACACGCTCATCATGCAGCGCGAACAGGCGCTCGCGCATCCGGAGTTCTTTCAGCGCCTGGAGGACAACTACCGTTGCCGGTTCGACTGGACGGTGGGTGTCACCGAAGGGGCCTGCTGCACCGTGCTTCTGGCCGCCGACACGATCGACACCAACGAGCCTCTGCTGATGGCCAACTCCGATCAGTTGGTCGACGTTGATATCGCCGATTTCATCGGCGATGCCGACCGGCGCGGCCTCGACGGGTCGATTCTCACGTTCCCCGCCGACGAGACCAAGTGGAGTTACGCACGGGTCGGCGGCGGCGGTCTCGTGACCGAAGTGCGGGAAAAGGAAGTGATCTCGCCCCACGCCACGGTCGGTCTGTACTATTTCCGTTGGGGACAGGATTTCGTGTCGTGCGCGCGCGAGATGATCGCCGCCGATGACCGTGTCAACGGCGAATTCTACACTTGCCCGGTCTATAACTACGCCATCCGGCGAGGGTTGCGTATCGGCATCTATGGGATCGAACGCACCCAGATGCACGGACTCGGGACACCCGAGGATCTTGATGCGTATCTCGCCGCACAGGAGGTGTCGGTCGGATGATCGCGATTGTACCCTTGGCGGGGCCTGATTTCGACCATCCGGCCCTGCCCACGCTCAAGCCGATGCTGCCGATCGATGGGGTACCGTTGGTCGAGCGCGCGATCGCGTCGCGGCGCTGGTGGCGTTCCGGTGAATTGAAGCCGAGCGACATCATCTTCGTCCTGCGCCGGACCGGCCGGACCGATGCTTTCGCCCGCCACCTCGCAGAGACCTATCCCGGCTGCCGCATGGTGATTCTCTCGGATCTGACGCAGGGAGCGCTTCTGAGTGTGTTGGCCGGTGCGGCCGTGGTGCAGGATCTCGCCGCACCTCTGGTGATCGATCTGATCGACGTGCTCTATGACTCGGCCACCGATTTGCGGGTCGACGAGCAGTTCTCCCGACCCGACGGGCCGGATGCGATCGTGCCGGTGTTTCCGTCGGCCGATCCGGCGTACAGCTACGCCGCGATCGACTCGGGTCACCGAGCGGGGACGCGGATCCGTCGCACCGCGGAGAAGGAGGTCATTTCCGGCTGGGCCTCCGCGGGGACCTACATCTTCCGCAATACTGCGGTCTTCCTGGCGGCGGCGGGGTGCGCCCTGGTTCGCCGTGAGGCGAATCCGGTCAACGGCGCCTGGTTTGTCTGCCCCGTGATCAACGATCTGATTGCGCTCGGCTACGAAGCCCGCATCGAGAAAGTCCGGCTCGTCGAGTCGGTCTCGGTACGGTTGAAAGAGATGATGCAGCCTCGCACCGCTGTGCCTGCCTGAAATCGGGTGTCCCCCGCCCGCACTGCCTGTTGCCGCAACGGTCGAGGGATCACTCGTGCCCCTTGGGGATGCCTATTGAGAGAAGCGAAACGGCATCGTTTGACGTGATGTGCAAGTACCGGCGGTCCGGCGTGGAAGATTCCGTTGCTCGGTAGAGCCCTGGGAGCCTCACCGGTTCTCCGACCGAGCCGTTCTCGGCATCAAACTCCAGGAACAGAGTCCAGTATTCTTCGTCGCTCCTCAGAAAGCCGAAGGGACCACGGGGTGGCCCCCAGACCGTTATCACGCCTGAGGAGAACCAGCCGATTTCGAAGGGTCTGGAAACACACTTTGACAGGGCGGGGATGCTGCCTGAAGTGAACCGGGAGGTCAGGTCTCTCAACGACACGATCTTGAAGTATCCTGCCGAAGCGTCCGGGATCTCAAACTGGAGAGCCAGCCATGAAGTGCCGCGGTCGATTGACACACCGCGGAGATAGTGGTCGAAGTGCTCGCGCCAGAGGAAATCTCCGCTGTACGACAGCAGAAGCATAGAATTGAGACTGTAGATCACAATCACGGAGTCCTCCCGCGATACGACAATGCCCGGAGGAGCACCGTAGGGACGGAACTCCAAAGGTGTGCTTCGCATCACGTTCCCGGTCGAACAATCGATCAGTTGGGCGCTGTCGGGATCCGCGACAACAAGATGCTGGTTGTCAAGGAAGCGACAGTTCCAATCCTGCGAAGGCCAGTTGAAAACTCGGACCCGCTGCCCGTTTCTCCTGTAGACTTCGAAGGGCGGGTCAGTCGCGTGATTATGGAGTGTGTAGAAGTACTCCCCGTTGAGTGAGGGAATCAGCTCTGCACGTATCGATAGTTCGAAGAGGACTGAGGCGTCGGCATCCAAGACCCTCTTGCCCCAGGATCGGCTTTCCATCTGTTCAGTAATTACGATCGTGCTCGCGTCGCTACTCACTTCGAAGCCGGCCAGCCCAGGCTCATCGTCGTTGGGGGCACCGTGGCGAAAACGGATTTGCCCGCCGACCTCGTACACCAGCACAAGAGAGCTGTCTTGTCCGATCAGCTCGAAGGCCACATGATCTTCGGCAAGCCTCACCCGCCGCACATGCGCCCCATGAGTATTGAACTCACGCAGGACAGAGGCTGTCTCGATCCGGTGTCGAAGACCTGTTCCCTCCGCCTCAGGGCTGTTGGCAGGTGAAAGGATGAGAGCAAGAAGCCCCGAAACAGCGACATGCAAGACCCGTCGGAGAGTACCTCCGATGCCGGGGGGCGGGCGTCTCTCCCGCAACTTCAGATCGTCGGACGCCATGGAGCCTCCATGATAGCGATGAATTGTCCCGCCGCATGTAAACTGGTGGTACGGCAATCCCTCAACTCTTTTACACACTGCAATCTGGGCGGGGTGGGTGCCTTTGTCAGGTCAAATCCCGGTTCTCAACGTCAGATTTCGCCCTCGGTTTACTCTTTGCGAGTGTCCTGCCTCGGCTTTCCTTTATGAAGGAGGATGTGCCACTGTTCCTGATCTGCCGGAGAATGCGTGATTGATGGGGAATCCAGGATCATCAGACCACATCAGCCGCCGTGGGTGGCTTCCCAGCGCGCTGGCGCTGTTGGAAGAGGAGCATCCCTTCGTCATCGCCCTGGTGGTCGGGCCTCCCGAGCATCCGCGCCTGGGTCAGCGCCTGCTGATCGCGCAGCCGGAGAGCGACACGCCCGATGTATCTGGGGATCTCTCTGATCGAGCGACCGACCTTTTCCCGCACGTCCGTTCGGTCGCGGCCGCGCGCGGCGCCGATCTGGTCACGATCCCGATTCCGGCTGGGCCGGGCACGGATGACACTCTTGCTGCGGAGGTCATGTTTTCTACGTGTGGTCCGCCGGAGATGGTCTGGATTTTCGGGGCCGGGCACGTCGGGCGTGCGCTGGCGCCGGTTCTGCCGCCCTTAGGGTTCCGGGTCACGGTCTGCGACGATCGTGCCGAGTATGTCACCCCGCAGTCTTTTCCCGATCCGTTTACGCGTCGCGTTGGGGACTTCGCGGACCTGGCGGCCGAATGCGCCGTGCGACCGGGGAGTTGGGCTGTCTTAGTGACCCGCGGACACGAGCATGACGAGCAGATTCTCCGCCGACTTGCTCCGTCGCCTCCCCCTTATGTCGGGATGATCGGCTCCCAGCGACGGGCCGGCACAGTGCGGCGCAACTTGGCCACCGAAGGGATACCCTCGGACTTTCTTGAGTCGATCTGCACCCCGATCGGATTGGATATCGGTGCGGACTCTCCGGCCGAAATCGCGGTGGCCATCGCTGCCGAGTTGGTGGCGGTCCGCCGGGGGGCACACCCCCGCATGGCGCCGTCGCGTTCCGACGTCCCGCCCTGGGCGGATACGTCGGGGTTGCGTGATCTGTGGCAACGGGTCCTGACGGTTCTGGATGACGGGAAACCGGTTGTTCTGGCCACGGTTGTCTCGCGTCGCGGCTCGGCACCCCGTGGCGTAGGGGCCCAGATGGCCCTTTTCGCTGATGGTTCGATCACAGGAACGATTGGCGGCGGCTGTGGGGAGGAGGAAGTGAGGAGTGCGGCGCGGCGGATGATCGCCGCCGGCGAGCGGCCGCGTCTATTGACGATCGATCTGACCGGCGACGCGTCCGGCGCAGCCAATGGCATTTGCGGGGGGCGGTATACGGTCTTTCTCGAACTCCTTCAGTAGACCTGTGGGGTCCGGGGTGCTCAAGGTAGGCTGGATTTTTCTGTTGCGCACTCCTTGCCGTGTCCTCTAAATACACGCAACAAAGGTCTCTCGCAGTCTGCGCTGTGAATCGGGGGGGGATAGTCGATGATTACCGGTCTGGTTCTGGCCGCCGGTCAGGGAAAGCGAATCGGCACCGTCAAGCCGCTTCTGCCGAGCGATCAGGGGACGATGCTCGAGGTCGTACTGAGCGGGTTTCGCGCCGCGTCGCTCGATGCGCTCGTGGTCGTGCTCGGCTATGAGGCCCGGCGCATCATCCAGCAGATCAGCCTGGCCGATCTGAAGGTGGTCATCAATGGTGAACACCGGGCGGGAGTCTCGGCCTCGATTCAGCGCGGATTGGCGCACATTCCCCCGGGCAGCCGGGCGGTCATGATCGGAATGGGAGATATGCCGCTGGTCACCGCGGCCACGATCAACACGCTCATCCGTGAGTACAAGAAGAGCAAAAAGGGTGTCGTGGTGCCCGTGCACAACAAGCAGCGCGGGCATCCGGTGATCATCGATCTGAAATACCTCGATGATCTGCTGGCGTTGCGCGGAGATGTGGGAGCGCGATCAATCCTGGAGGCACACGCCGACGATATTCGTGAGGTTAAGATCAAGTCCGATGAAATTCTGATCGACGTCGATACGCGCGAGGCCTGGGCCGAAGCGCAGGAACGTCTATCCAACGCCGTGACCACGGCCGCGAAATAAAGCCCGCTATTCCCCTCTGCGGTTCTGCATGTCCAGATCTCTGCAACGAGTTGTCATCCGTGGCGGCGGCGAGATGGGTTCGGGCGTCGCGTGGCGCCTCGCCCGCATCGGATTCGACGTCACGATCACGGAGATCGCCCGGCCTGCCGCCATTCGGCGGTGGGTCTGCTTCGCCGAGGCGATCTACGACGGCGAGCGGACGATTGAGGACATAGGCGCGGTACGGGTTGAGACGCCCGAGGGTGCCGATG
This sequence comes from Acidobacteriota bacterium, assembly GCA_035528515.1. Classification (GTDB taxonomy): domain Bacteria; phylum Zixibacteria; class MSB-5A5; order WJJR01; family WJJR01; genus DATKYL01. The sequence goes on from DATKYL010000387.1 coordinate 13,278, forward strand.
CCGTCCTGTGCCGCCGCGCGATCCCTGTGCTCGTCCTCCCCGAGCCGGACCGGCTCCCCGAGTTGAACCCCGACGTCATTGTCGATGCTACCCTTCGGAAGCGCGACGTCGACCGTCTACGCGGTCTGGCCGCCCGGACCGTCGGCTGCGGTCCCGGCTTCACCGCGGGTGTGCATGTGGATTGCGTGATCGAAACCAATCGCGGGCCGAACCTGGGACGATGCCTCTGGACGGGATCCGCCGAACCGGACACCGGCGTGCCTGGTCAATTGGGCGGCGAAACCGTGCGCCGGGTTCTGCGTGCGCCGCGGTCCGGACAGATGGAGGCGATCCGATCGATTGGGGAGCGGGTCCGCGCCGGTGATGTGATCGCCCGGGTCGGAGACGCGGACGTTGCCGCACCGTTGGACGGTGTCGTGCGAGGATTGATTCGTCCGGGGATCCCGGTCACGGCGGGGCAGAAGATCGGTGACGTCGACCCCCGCGGTGACGTGGAGCTGTGCCGTCGCATTTCCGACAAGGCGCTGGCGATTGCGGGCGGTGTGCTCGAAGCCATCCTGTCGGAGCCACCTCCGGGCGGGGGATAGGCCGCCTCGGCAACGCGTGTAGCCTCTCGGAACTCTGCTGTTGTGCTCTACTTGGCGCCGGCGCCTTTGAGGACGGCGGGTACGGTCTTCACGAGAATCTCGGCGTCCTTCCTGATCGACCAGTTGTCGATGTACTCGAGATCGAGGCGCATCCACTCATCGAAATCGACGTTGCTGCGACCGCCGATCTGCCACAGGCAGGTCAGGCCCGGTTTGACCGCCAGCCGCCGCCGTTGCCGCTCGTCGTAGTGACGGACCTCGTCGGGCAGGGGCGGGCGCGGTCCGACCAGCGACATATCGCCGCGCAGGACGTTGAACAGTTGCGGGAGTTCGTCGATCGAGGTGCGTCGGAGAAATCGCCCCACACGCGTGATGCGCGGATCATCGGCTATTTTGAAAGCGGGGCCCGACAGTTCGTTGTGGTTTTCCAGAGATGCCCGCAGCCGTTCGGCGTCCTTGATCATGGTGCGGAATTTCCACATGTGGAAGCGCCGCCCGTTGCGTCCCAGCCGTACCTGGGAGAAGAAGACCGGGCCGCGCGAAGTGAGTCTGACCGCAACGGCCGCCGCGGCCATGATCGGCGTGGTGAGCACGAGTCCCGCAAGCGCCAGAACGCGATCCATGACGTTCTTGATGTAAACGGCCGCAGAATGCCTCGGTGCGCTGTCGAGAAGCAGACCGGGGTGCCCAAGGAAGTCACAGGAACGCCGCCGTGCAGTGAAATGCGCGAACCAGTCGGTGATGACGACGGCCGGCACGCCCATCCGCGTGCACAGGTGAATCATCCCCCGCACACGGGCCAGACCCCGTTCATTGACGCAGAACAGGACATAGTCGACTTGCTCGGTTCGGACGAGATGCGGGAGTTCGGCAAATGACCCCCGCACCGGGATGTCGCGGTAGCGCCACAGTTCTCCTGTCCGGCGGTTGTCGAGAAAGCCGATAACGCGCAGACCGCGTTCCGGTCGCGTGAGGATGGTGTCAACCATCTTTCGCGCCGTGGGACCGGTGCCTATAATGAGGGCGTTCTTGTAAGAACGTCCGGTGCGCCGCCACGCGCGCAGCACGGAGGCGACGATGATGCGGACGGCGATCAGGGCCGCCGGGACGATCACCGCAATGATGGCCATCGAAGTGCGGTCGAGGGCCCAGTCGGCGCGCCAGAAGAAGACGGCCAGGACCGCGGCCATGACCATGCCCCAGCGACACGCGATCACTGTGCCCGCGGAATACAGACTGCGAAAGCGGTACTCGTACGGTGCCGTTCCCGCCGCCAGCGCGATGGCCAGAACACCGAGGAGCACAAGAAGCCCCGGTTCCCTCAGCGCTGCCGTCGCCGACACGCCGGCAACCCAACCCCGCGCCAGCGCATACACAGCGGCGGCCACGGCGAGATCGCACACGATGTGCAGGCGCCTAAAGAGAGTGTAGTGTTCCCTCAGCATGAGCCGGGTCCTGCCGCAAGCGTCGTTTAGCTGTGAGTGTGCCAAGACGGGTGTCCGTCATACGATCGATCAAATCGAGATATCTGTCGGACAGCTGGCGCCGGTCAAAGTGTTCGGTTACGAACTCTCGACCCGCCCGTCCCATTTCCCGGGCTCTCTCCCGGTCGCGCGCCAGCGCTCCGATGGCCTCCGCCAGATCGGTTGCCGATTCCGGCGCAAAAGGAAGAGCGCCCCCGGATCGTTCCCCGAGCTGCCGCGATTCACCTTCAGTTCCCAGGAGAATCGGACGCCCGCAGGCCATGATCTCATACATCTTCGAAGGGATGTTCTTCGTGAACAGACGAGCCCGGCGCAGGTGCACGACGCAGGCATCGGACGCGCGATAGTACGCGGCGACGCGGTTGGCGGGTTGTGATTCGGCCCAGATGAGGTTGTCCAGACCGCGGCGCTGCGCTTCGTGCTCGAGACGTTGCCGTTCCGCACCGTCGCCCACAATCAGAAAGCGGATGTGCGGATTGTCTGACAGGCGGGCGGCGGCATCCAGCATGACGTCCAATCGGTGAGCCATCCCGACGGTGCCGATGTAGGAGACCAGAAATTCCCCGTTCAGGTTGTGTTGCTCGCGCACAGTCTCGTCGACCGGTCCGGGTACGAAGGTGGACGTGTCGACCCCGTTGGGCACGACGGTGATCTTCCGGCTGGGAATGCCGCGTGCGGTCAGAATCTCCACCGTCCCGTGGGCAACCGCGACGATCCGGCGCGCCCGGTGATAGAGGAACATTTCCAGGCCTTCGAGGAGGTGGATGGCGATCCGGTTGCGGATAGCGCCAACGGCGACGATTTCTTCCGGCCAGATGTCGCGCACCTCGAAGATGAACGGTGCGCGTTTGAACACCGAGAGGACCCAGCCCGCCAGCGCACAGAAGAGCTGCGGCGACGTGGCGATCACGCAATCGGCGGGTCCGGCACGGAACAGGCCGGTGAGGACCGCCGACAGGCAGAACGATAAGTAGTTCAGTGCCCGGCGCCAGATGCCGCTGTTGGCCGCCGGGTAGATCCGGCCGCGGTGTACGACGGCGCCGTCGTGTGACTCGCGCCGGTACCAGGCGCCGCGATATTCGGGCGGCAGAACCCCGTATGGGTGGTTCGGCATGCCGGTGATGACTTCCACGTGACGTCCGCGCGCGGACCAGTGGCGTGCCAGTTCGCTGATGCGCCGCGCCGGTGCATTGCGCTCAGGCGGAAAGTAGTGTGTGACGAGAATGATGCGTTCGTACCGTCGCTCTGCCAGCCCTCTCATCGCCCCGCCCTTTCGGCACTCCGTGTCACAGCCAGGGATCGACCGTTACCGGCTGCCCCGTCTGAAGGGATTCGACTGCTGCCAACGTGATCTCCGTTGCACTGACGGCCGCCGCCCAGTTTCCCGCCACCATGCGCTCCTCTTGCAGTGACGTGAAGAGCGCGTCGATCTGGGCGGCGTGCCCCTTGTTCTGAGCAGACTTGCGCTCGTATGTGCGCTCCGGGCCCGCAATGGTCCAGCGAGCGTAGTCGTCGATGCGCGCGGTGACGCCGCCGCCGAGGATTTCCACGTACTCTTTGGGTGTGCGGGGATGGCCGTCGCAGGTGTAGAGAATCGTGGCGACCGATCCGTCCATCAGTGTCACTTGAAGGGCGACGCCGTCCGTTCCCGCCGGACCGAGACGTTCGGCCCAGACACGGCGCGGCCAGGAGTCGGTCAGGGCGAGCACCGTATCGGCAAAATGGCAAACCTCACCGACCAGACGGCCGCCTTGGGCCGGATCGGCAAGCCAGCCGGCCGACGGCGGCGGTCCCGCGTTGACGCGGTAGATGATGGTCTTTGGTCCCGTGCGTCCTGCGAATGCGGCACGAATCTCCTGGACGGCCGGCGCATAGCGCCGATTGAAGCCGACCTGCAAACGCCCCCCCTTTTGCGACACCGCTTCGGCCAGTGTTCTCAGTTCCTCGCGACCGGTTGCCACCGGTTTTTCGAGGAAGACCATCTTTCCGGCCGCCAATGCGGCGTTGGCCATCGCGGCGTGATCCCGATGCGGTGTTGCAATGATGACGATATCAATATCGGAGTCGGCGAGTAATTCTTCACCTCGGCACGTCGAATAGGAGAAATCGTGACGCCGTGCGGCGCTGTCGGCCGACGCCGGCGTGCGCGCGCTTACTCCTACTAAGTGGCAATACGGATGCCGTCTAAATATCGGCGCAAGTACACCACCGGCAAAGTTCCCGCATCCCCAAAACCCCACGCCATACTGGTCCTTTCGGGCCGCCGTCTTCTTGAAGGCGAAACGTCGTACGATCGGTGTCGGCGGGGTTCCCTCCGCGTATTCGAAGATGACGCCAAGCGCGCGCGGCGTGTCGATGGCACTATATGCGTCCTCGGCCTGATCGATACCGAAACGGTGGGAAATCAACGCGCTCAGGTTGAGCCGGCGCGCGCCGGCCAGATCGAGAAATGCACGCATGTTGCGATTCTCGCTCCAGCGTACATAACCGGGGGGATAATCAATTCCGCGTTCTTCGTAGACGGGATCGTAACGGCCCGGGCCGTAGGAACGCGAGAGGCGGAGCTGCAACTCCTTGCGATAGAAATCGCCGCGCGGCACGTTGAGCGGGACTGCGCCGACCGCGACCACGATCGCCCGATCGCGCGCGATCGCAGCGGCTGTTTCGAGGATCGATTCCGATTCGGATGCGGCGCAGATGATGATGCTGTCGGCACCGAGCCCGGCGGTGGTCTCGGCGACGGTCTGTGCGGCGGCTTCAGGAGCCACGGCGACTGCCTGGCGGCCGTTGGCGGCCAGTTGGCAACGATCGGCATCGGGATCGATACCGACAACCCGGCATCCCTGCGCGGCGAGCATCTGGACGGTGAGTTGACCCAAGAGCCCGAGTCCGATCACCGCTACTGTCTCCCCCAGTTGCGGCGCGGCGGTCCGGATACCCTGCAGAGCGACGGCGCCGACCGAGACGAACGCGGCTTCGGCGAACGGAAGACGCGGGGGGACAGGACATACGAGGTTTTTCGGGACACAGACTGTTTCGGCGTGCGACGCGTAGTTCTGGCCACCGCAGGCGACGCGGTCGCCGACGCGATAGTCGGTTACATCGTTGCCGAAGCCGATGACGATGCCGGCGGCGCTGTACCCCGGGATCAACGGTTCGGCGAGACGATCGCGGACCTTGCGCCAGGTGGTCGCGACCCCCTGGGTCCTGACCTTCTGGAGTACCTGCCGCACGAGATCGGGGCGTGCCCGGGCTTTTTGCGCGAGTGAGGCGCGTGCCAGGTGCACGGACTGACGTTCGGTACCGGCCGAAATCAGTGAGGCCCGGGTTTGAATGAGCACCATGCCCGGTCCCGCCACGGGGTCGGGCAACGTGCATGCCGTCGGAGTCTTGGTACGTGGATACTGCAGCAGTTGCTTCATGCCTTGATCTCGCTTGTCTGAACGTCATCGTGCTGGGCGCGGACAATCGTCCGTCGGACGCGGCGTTCTGCGGCTTGGGTTTCGGGTGCGGTTTCGGCGTGGTGAACCATCCGCCACTGCCGTCTCTCCGACGGTGTGCCGTAAAGGAGCGCCGAGGGCGCGGCGCGGAATGCGGCGATCAACCGCTCCGTGGTTGCCGTATCGCCGACGGTGATGCGCATGTACCCGTCGAGACGCGGGACGTGGTGTCGGTTGCGCACGAAGATCAGACGGTTGGCAAGAAAACGGCACATCGTGTCGGGATCGCCGACGCGGACAAGAGCGAAGTTGGCCGGTGTGGTGCGAACGGTCAGCCCCATCTGTCCGAGCGCGTCGGCGAGCATCTTCATTGACAGGCGCACCTCCGCGACCGTGGCCCGCAGATACTCGGGGTCGCGCAACGCCGCGACCGCGGCGACCTGTGCGGCGGCGCTGGTGTTCTTGCCGACGCGAATGCGATCGATCAGCCTGAGATTGTCGGGGTGCGAGAGGACATAGCCGACCCGCAGGCCGGCCAGCCCGAACGCCTTGGCGAACGAACGCACGACCATCAGGTTGGGATGTGCCATCACCAGCGAGGCGGCGGTCACGCCGGTAAACTCGCCGTAAGCCTCGTCGACGACGAAGCCGACGTCGGGACACGTCCACAGCAGTGCCGCAATCTGGTCGGCGGAGTAGAGCGTACCGGTCGGGTTGTTGGGATTGACCAGATAGACCATGCGTGTCCGCGGGGTCACCGCGGCCAGAAGCGCGCCGGGTTCCGGATCCCAGATCGATTGCACGGGGGCCGCCTGCAGCCGGGCGCCGCATGACTCGACGTAGACGCGGACGTTGTCATAGGTCGGTGGGGACCAGACGACCTCGTCGTCATCTTCGAGAAACGTGCGCGCGATGTACTCCAGCGCGGCGTCGGCCCCGCCGAACACGCGGATCGCGTCGGGATCGACCCCGGTATAGTCCGACAGCGCCGACCGCAGTTCGGTCGCCTCAACGTCGGGGTACCAGTTCAGCGTCCCGTGGGCGGCCAGCTCCACCAGTGCGTCACGAACCCCCGGCGACGGCGGGCGGACGCATTCGTTCCAATCGAGCTTCGCGATCCGCTCGCGATGGGGCAGGTGCATCGTCGTCTGACCGGCCCCGAGGTACGGTTTGAGGGCGGCGATCGCCGCCGTGGGGCGGAAGGCCCGGTGGCCCGTCCCTTCGGTGCATCGCGTCCCCTTATCGGTTTCCATGTGTCCCCCTTCCAGCGGCGAGCCGATCGTGTTTCTCACCGCCGCCCACTGATTCAGCCGGGGATGCCGCCACGACTTCGTCGTCGGCATCGGCGGAAATTCTGGTGGTGAAACGTGCGTACTCGCGGAACGGCCAGCGGTGCGCTCCGGCCTGTTGATCGCACATGCGATCCCAGCGCCGTTTGCCCCACCGCCAGACGGTTTCCGGTACCTGTTTCCGGAAACGGAGAGCCAGCCGCCGCACGCCCTCGCGCCGGCGGTGCGTGCGTTCGACTTCCGGGAGTGATTGATCGATGCCGACGACGCGGACCGGTTCGCGGAGCAGGCGATGTGCCGACAATTGTCGTTGCAGTCCGCTGAGACGGATGCGCCCCTGACCGAGACTCGCGGTTCCATGTGCATCGGAGCCGGCTGCCCCCCGTCGCTTCCATGTCTTTGCCAATGCCGCGGCACGCTTGTTCTCCGCGGGCGGCGACTTGGCGTTGAATACCTCGATCAGATCAACATTGACCATCAGTGCCGAGATGTCGTCGCTGGGACAGGTCTCGGCGAGCGCTCCCGTTTCGCGTCGATACGGGTGGGGCAGAAGGACCAGCCCTCCCTGTGCGCGGATGGCGGCGGCGGTATCCGCCAGCCAGCCGCCCTGAATCGGCTGTTCGAGGAACAGACCGATGATGTGTGCCCCCGACGCGAGGGTGATTTCGCAGCCGACGATCACATCGAAGGGCGGGTTCCGGTCGCGCAGACGGAGCGCTCCTTCGATCGTGTCGTGGTCGGTGACGGCCACGCCGGTCAGACCGGATGCCGTCACCGCCGCGACGTACGCGTCGAGCGAAGCGTCGCAGTCAAACGAGTAGCACGTATGAGTATGCAGATCGTAACCGTTCATGCCGTCACCTCGTGTCGTGCCTTGGTTCGCCGGACGTGAGAAATCACCGCCCGGCGCTTGCCCTGTGGGTTTTTCTCGAATTCACGGTCGCGTACAAGCCGCAATGCCATGCCGCGTCCGATGCGGTCTTGGAGAACGTGCCGGAGTTCCCGCTCGTCGTCGGCATTCCATGCGCCGGTGTCGAGCCGGACTTCCAGCAGGTCGGCGCGGTGCTGGATCATCTGGAAGCGACGGATCGCCGGAAATTCCCGGAACACCGAGTAGAAGTTGACTGCGGGGATCCGTCGTCCCGAGGGATCGATGAGTTCGTCGTCTTCGCGTCCCGTGACGCGTGCGATGCGGGGGAAGGTCCGTCCGCACGGGCAGCGGTTCGCGTGGCCCGGCACCGCCAGATCGCCGGTTTCGTAGCGAATCAGCGGCATCGCGGTGTTGTGCAGGTTGGTGCCGATGATGCGGCAGCGGCCGGTGCCGTCGTCGAGAGGGCGGAGTTCCCAGATACCGTAATCGTCGTGACAATGCAAGCCGTCGCCGTGGCCGCACTGGGCGGCGGTGACGACCTGCTCGGCGAGCCCGTACCAGTCGCACACCGGCGCTGCGAAGGTGGTATGCAGTTTAGCGCGGACCTGATCGGTAAGCGTCTCGGACGCCGTCAGAACGGCCTTGAGACCGTCGACTGGTACGCCGCGGGCTGCCGCCACGTCCGCCAGAATCGCCAGCGACGACGGATAGCCGCGCAGAAAGCGCGGCCGAAACCGCTGCACGCGCCGCAGGAAATCCGTGGCGTTGCATTCGTCGAGATGGTAAGCGGAGAAATAGAGAAAGTTGCGCGCCCGGTCGTAACGCCACAGCGGCTCTCCATCCCGGGGAACATAGGTGCGCACGATCGCGACCGGATCGCGGAAGCGATAACCGAGCCAGTGCCAGTGTCGCCAGACGGTCGCCTTCTCGACGGCGATCTGAGCGGGCGCAATCCACACCGCCAGCGGTTCGCCGGTTGAGCCCGACGTTCTTTCGCAGATCGCGCGAGCGGGCAGCGGGCGGCGCTTCAAATCGTCCGCGTGTTCCCGCACCTGGTCTTTCGACAGTGTCGGGAGACCGGCGAGATCATCGAGGTGACGAAAGTCGGCGGCTGGATTGAAACCCATCTCTTCGAAGAGACGCCGGTAATAGGGAACGTGAGCGCCGGCATCAATGAGCAGGCGTTGCAGCCGCGCGAGCTGCCAGGCCATACGCTCGTCGGCGGATCGCCGGGCGTTCGCACGCCAGGAGCGGCGGCAGAGTTGCCAGCCCGCCAGAGTGGCAAACGCGTCATATGTGAACGAGCCGAACGCCACGCGCTACGCCTCCACCTCTTCTTGTTCGTGCTGTCGCGCCGGGGTGGGCGTCACGCGGTTGACGACACGCGGCGACGCCTCACTGCTGTCCCAGCCGGCCGTTCGGGCGATGAGCGCAAAGGTACGTTCGGCCGCCGTTTCCCACGAGAACGCGCGGGCGCGGGATTCTCCCCTGGCAATCCACTCCGAACGCCAGTGTTCATCGGTGCGCAGACGCATGAGGATCTCGGCAATCCGCTCGGCATCGGCGGGATCGACCTGAATGGCACCGTTGCCGCCGACTTCCGACAGGCCGGATGTGTTCGCGACGATCAGCGGTACGCCGCAGGCCATCGCTTCCACCGCGGGGAGTCCGAAAGATTCACATGTCGAGAGTTGGATAATGGCTACCGCACCTCGGTACAAGGCCGCCAGAGACTCCGGTTCGACGAAGCCGAGGAAGCGGACCCGGCGTTCGATACCGAGAGCACGGGCTATGGCGGCGATGCGCTTGGAGAAGTCGCGCCAGATCGGACCCGCGAGGATCAGATCAGGACTCGTCGGATCGCGGTCGAGATATCGTGCATAGGACGCCAGCAGGCGGTGGAGATTTTTGTTGGGTGCGATGGCGCCGACCGAAAGGAAATATGCGCCGCGCACGTCGC
>DATKYL010000388.1:0-2508 GCA_035528515.1 Acidobacteriota bacterium
GGTGATGCGGTGTGTGAACGCTTACTGCCTCGGTCGTTTTCAACGCCTTCGTTGTTCGACTTGCGTCGAGTATGTTGATGTTGTTGGCCATTATAATGTCACCAATATCCCCCCGGTTTTTGCGGGCTCGCTGAAATCCGCCGCTGCTTCTTGGCCGTAGATGCCGGCTCCGGCTCCATACTCCAGCACAAGCTCCACGTCCTCCGCCTTACCGGCTATCACGTCACGCCGGAGCAGGCCGCCCTTCGCAAATTCCACTCCCGCTTTGAACCCGGTAAAGCTCAACTGCTCCGTCGTCCCCGCCGGAAGATTGACCTTGTTCTCATTGCCGTCGTCGAAAATGCTCGCCCACGTTACGCCATCCGCGGAATACTGGATGTCCTGTATCAGATTGGTCGTCACGCTGCTCGCGTTCACGCTGACCCAATGCGGCACCCCGTTGGTTCTGACCAGGTGGCGCGGGCCGAGATCCGTTCCGATCTCCGTTTCGCCGTCAATGCCGAAAATCGCCTTAGCGAGACCGGCCTCACCGCTGTCGCCGTAGATGTAAGTCTCCCGGATCGGGGAAAGCGGTGCTATGGATTCGTTGTCTCCGCCATCCACGGTGACGACCTGCACCAGTACGGTTTTTTGCAGGTAGTTCTCGATTTCGATGAACAACTGCAAATCGGCATCACTGTCGGCATTGTTCAGCGCTTCCGTTGTAGTCGCAACCTGCCACTCAGGGTCTTCGATGATGTAAATGCTTGTCTCGTCTGGCGTCGTTGCCCATTCGCCGTCAACGTAGACGCGCGTCGCGGTGTTGGCTTTTATCCGATACGGGCCAGTTCCCGCCGCTGTTCCGGCGATGATCCGCAGTAGCCGCCCGATCTCTTCGTCTTCATTGAATCCAGTGCCGTCCCCGGCGAGGATATTGGCCCACTTCGCGTCCTCGATATAATTGCCGTCCGCGTCGCTGCCCACTGTCGGCACGGATCGCATGATAAGCGCATCGCCTACTGCAACCCCCGCTGCCCACGGGTCCGGGTTCAGCGTCAGCGTCTCATCCGAATTCGATATGACCGAGAAATTCAGTACTCCCAATGGACCGAGCCCGACTTCCGCAATCACCGAACAGATACGTCCCGCCCATTCATCGGCTTCCCATTCTGCCGCATTGATGGTGATCTCGTTTTCGGCGACTCCATCGACCGGCTGACCGAACACACCGGAATGCTGGGCGCGCTTCACTTTGACCCGCATCCGGTCGAACTCGACATCCGGCATCCCCCAGGCGCGCTCGTTGTAGGCGTTTAGCGTGATGCTCGATGGGGTGGTTGCGCCGTCCGATTGATACGACAGCCTATTGGGGGTGTTTCCCGCGAAGGCCACATATCCGGCGGTGCCCGCGTCCCACTGATGGACCTCTACGCTGATCGTGTTTTCGTCACCCGGCGAGCTGTCATCGGTCACATCGACGATGCACAGATTTTACGGGGCGGTTAGAAGTCCGTCGGCATCACGTGCGCACACGGCCATGTAGTACGTCCGCCCGCCGCCGGGAATCGTCCCACCGCTGTTCGCCGTGGTGCCCTGTATTGCGATTTTCGGCGGCTGAAGCGCGGAGAACAGGTTGACGGGATGCTTCCCGGTGATTTTCAGTTTTGCGATCGATGAGCCATCCGCGGTGTCTTCGTATACCTGCTCGATTCCGAAATTCCAGTCCGTCTCGCTGGCTATCGGGTCATCGGCATGTGGCTGGGCCTGATACGGGCACCACGGGAATGACGCCCGCTTGAGGCGGTCCCTGAATATGTCACTGAACCCGGGGTCCGCATTCTGGCCCCACGGGTCGGTGTACCAGTAGTCGTCGTGGTACTGAAACTGGATCTTGCAAGTCTCAAAGTTCGTATCGGGCTGAATGCTCAGAATCCGGATGAGTTGATCTTCGATGCCGTGGTGCGTATCCGACAACAGGCAGATGTGACCCACGCGCAGGCGCACAGCACGGAATGTTGTTTCCAGCTCTCCATAGATCGTCCCACCTGTGTCGTCGGCATCATTCCCGCGCAAGCCTTCCGCGAGGAAGGTTGACCCGACGCGCTTCGCCTGATCCAGTGATCCGCAGCCCTCTATTCCGATATTCTGCTCAATTTCCTGACCGATCAGGTTTACATCGGTCGCATCCGGCAAGCGGAGCGTATCCGCCGAATAGTCCCGGCTGGCGTTGATGAATCCGATGTTGACAATGTTCGGGCTGTCGTTGTTCGGACGCTGCCACAGCCGGAGGGTGCTGACACCGTTCCGCTGCATGATGGTGGAATCATCGAACTTGTACGCCACATAGCCGTTCACCGGGTCCTGGTCCACGTCCATCGATGTAACCGGCGTGTCGTAGTTCGACCCGGCCACGGTGCCCGGCTGCTGCTCGGCGAGCGTCTGCTTGATATGCAGTTCGAGTTTTCCGCTTGCGGAGTTCGGGGCCAGTATCCCGTTACAGGACCGCAAGAGCCCGCCGATCACATCCGC
>DATKYL010000389.1:0-2803 GCA_035528515.1 Acidobacteriota bacterium
AGGCTGCCGTCGGGATAATCTACCGCGCGAAAATTCGTCGCAACGGTCAGGTCGAGATCTTGTACGCGCCCCGCGTTCGGGTCCATCCGGTACCGCCACTCGCCAATCCCGCGCGTCGTGTACTTGACGCGGAACTCCTTGGTCTGGCCCGGTTCGATCTCGAGGATCTCGCCCACACCTTCGGCGACATCCACGGCCGACCGAAGCTGCGTCTCATCCACCCACACCCCGAAATCGTCGTACGTGCCGCCTTGGGCCGGAAACCGGAAATGCAGACGCACCTTCTGCGTGACGGTTTCCTCGTTCGAGATGGTATAGGCGCCATCGAATTGGCAGGTGTACGTCGGATACCAAATAAGGCCTTTTTTCCGATGCTCCGCCTGCAACGCCACCTTCACGTCGTTTCGGCTGGGCATGATCCACCGGAGCCGGTCGCTCCCCGGTATTTCGACGCCCAACGATGGCGCTTCCTGCACCAGGGGCACGCCCCAGAGGTTCGCCACCTGCTCGCCGAGTCGGCCCGCCGACTCCGTGGACCGCAACGTCGTGGCCGTGCCCAGGATACCCCAGCCCCCGCACGCAGCCGCAAAGATGACCGCAATCGCTATCATTCGTTTCACACTCATGGTTCTGCTCCTTTCACTTACGGCATCGGATTGATGGGTTCTTTGTACGCCATTTCGAGTTTCATTCCATCGCCCTTATAGAAAGAGCGGGAGAAAGAGTACGGTTTGCCTGTGAGGGCCGAGGGCCGTTTCCACGCCTTGCCATCGGCCGGGCTCACCGGCCCTTCCACCGAGAGCAACTCGACGCGCGCCGGAAGCGCCACCCCGATACGCATCTCGCGCGACGGAAGCCCGCTCTCGGGAACCGTCATCTCGATACGTCCGTGCAGGCCGAGCTTCGGTCCCTTCTGGAGAAAGGCCAGTTCCACGTGTGACGTCTGCCCCGCGGCCAGCGGGACGATCCAATCGCCGCCCTCGCTCGCGTAGAGACTCTTCTTCGCCTCATTGACCGTGAGCGACCAGACCTCGCTCTCCGGCACGGCCTTCAGCGTTAACCGAGGCCCCACATCAGGCGGCACATCGAGAATCAGCACGGACAGCACGTTGCCGTTCTCCTCGAACGCGCTGAAGAAGTGCTGGCATTCGAGCACCGTGCTCGGCGCGGCCACCGCGCGGAACTGCTGCACCGTCAGCGTGACGGGCTCCCCGTCCGGCACGGTCATATACGTCGAGACGCCCTGCACCTCCTCCGCCCAAGCCGGACCGAGCCGCTCGACTGGGATCGAAGCCAACAGCCCATTCGCCGCAACCGCGATCTCCTTATCATCCGGCTCCTGGACCGTGAACCGTCCTTGCTGTCCCGTATTGCCCTCGATCGCGGGCAGCGCAAACGATATCGCACCATCCGCCGGACGGCCATCAAGCACCAACTCGAGCGAAACCGACGCCGCATCATCAGCGGGCAGCGTCAGTTCATACCGGTCCGCGCCAAGTTTCTTGATCTGCGACGCCTTCAACGAAGACGACGCGCAAACCGCATTTTCCGAGACCTGAAGCGTCAACGGTCCCGTCACCGCGCGCACGGGCCGAAGCGTGACGCCAACAACGATCCGGTTGTCCCGTACGCGGATGTGCGACAACAGGTCGACTTCGATGGCCGCCGCGGCCGCCAGGCCTTCCGGGCCCAGATACTTGACGCTCAACTCCGTCCCGGCAGGAAAGTAGTAGGTGCCGTCCGCATCCGCGACACCCGGCGCCCCCAGCAACCGGCACTCCGGCGACAGCTCGAGCGCCAGCGCGTTCTGCAGCGCATACGGAATGCCCCACGAGACCGTCCGCGCCCGGTTCTCCTCCTGCGGACGCACCAGAAAACCCGCCGTCAACCGGAACGCGCCCCCGCCGCTCTCTGGCAGGAAAAGCATCCGCCCCCCGCTCGCGCAAAGCACCCGCCCGCCCGAGACCTCCCGCACCTCCGTGATCACCGCCTCGCCGCCCAGCAGCGGAATCGCTTCCGGCTCGCCCGAGACGACCGTCCCCGACAACACCGCCTCCCCACGCGCCCCGTCCGCGTCCACATCAAGCGTGTAGCGCGCCTCATCCATCGAATACACGAACGGGACCTTCGCCACCGGCACAGCCTCCTTCGCAAGCTCCCGCTCGACACTCTCCCGATACAACGCCTTCAACTCACTCCACGGGACCGACACATTCTCCTCCGCCCCAAACGCCGCCGTACCCGCAAAAAACACCATCAACACCGCAACAATTCTCATGGCACTCACTCCTCTCCGTCACGTTCCCACGACCAGCCCGGATCGGCCAACCCAATCTGACTGGAGGATACCGCAGCAACGTGAAAGAGGTTTGAAGACCCGATGAAATCCAAGTGAAATCGACGTGAAGCCGGGCTCATCGCTACCGGCCTCTTCGGCGGGATTCAATCCCGCCCTACTCCTGAATCGCAAGTCAACCCGAGCCGCCCTGTGCGCTGTACGACTTCTCCAAATCCCACATTTCGATCCCCCTACCCGGAACTTTTTCTTGAAATGAGACATCCAATAGGGTATAAGGTGTTTGAGGTAAGGGTTTTCATCGTAAACAGATTGCGCAGGTCAAGCAGAGCGTTTAACCGTGCGGTAAGTTGAATACGGATGGATAACGGGGTAATTGGCCGTTGAGGAAGTGGGCGTGATGGGGTGAAATTCTCTTCTCATCACTTCCTTCATGTCTCCCAGTCTTCGCGACGAAGATCGCATCGTCGAAATAGGGAGCCCCATGCCGGAAATCCGACGTCTCCT
>DATKYL010000390.1:0-2969 GCA_035528515.1 Acidobacteriota bacterium
GGGTGATACCGTTGAGATCCCGATCACGCTGGATATCCTCGATCCGGATGGCCCGCCCTGGGACTCGCTCGGCGCTTTTGACCTGCGACTGCAATACGAGGATACCATTATCTCGTTCCTTGACGCCCGAGTCGGCGAGACCGTCTCCTCGTGGTACATGGTTCGAGCGTCAGCAACAGACTATCATCCAAGACCGGGCTACTCCCAATTGAGGTTGCAGGGTTCACGTATCCTGCAACACGGTTCCACGACCGAGTCCACGCAGCTTCGTCCTGACGGCGTCTTGTTCTACCTCCACTTCGAGATCGCTTCTAGTTTGCGGCTGCCGGATGACTCGACGGCCATTTCGTTCTACTCACGTATCTGTAACGACAATATCCTGGTGCAATCCTGGACTGATCTCGAGTATTACATCCAGTTTCACGACGCGGCTGATCCATCATTTACTCCGTTGTATGATACGATGCGCTGCGAACGCCGCTATCACCTCTCCCCTGTCATCGAGTTTGTATCCGGAGAGGTCATCATCGATATGCTGTACGGTCCCGATCGCGCGGACCTCAATCTCAACGGCGTCCCATTCGAGTTTGCCGATGCCATGATGTTCGCCGATTACCTCGACCGCGGCTTGCCGGCCCTTTCCCGCGATCCGGAGATACAGCAGAGGCAGATTCAGGCCGGCGACATCGACGGCGACGGCGAGCCGCTGACACAGACCGACTACGAGGAGATGATCCGGATCGGGGGTGCACCGTTCACGATCAGGATGGGCGATGCCACGATGCGCGCCGGTGACACGATCGCCTTGCCGCTCACGCTCACGTTTCTCGATAAGAATCACTCGTGGGACGATCACTTCGGTGGATTCGATCTCCTGTTATCTCACAACATCGACCATCTCGAGTTCCTCCAGGCCGAACAGGGGTCGGCCATCGCCGAGTGGGAGTACTTCACGTACCGCACCGGCTTGTTTCCCGGCAGCGAATGCGTTGACTGCGGAGCCGCGCGGGTACTCGCTATCCGGGACATGAACGATGGCATCCCCGCTGACCCGGTTACCGAGTTCCAGGAAGGGATATTCGCCAATCTGCTCTACACGACGACGTCAGCAACTATCGCCGAGTCGATCACGACACCTGTCGCTTTCTACTTCACCAAGTGCACGGATAACGTGCTGGTTTGCCTGAGAGGACACACTGTCTTCACACCGATCGACTCCGCGAGTGACATCGTCTACGACCCAGGATACGACACGACCGGATGTAGACTCTATAGGTATGGATCGGTCCTGAGTGTGACCAGGTGCGTCGCCGGAACGGTCACGATCGAGGAGTAATGCCATGCTGCGAAGTGTCTTGAGGATTGTCGCCGTTTGCGCCCTGCTGGCCGGATGTGCGGAGCATAGCACCGAACCGGAGGATGATAAGTGCCTCTGCCCCGCAGCCACCCTCCGTCTTGATTCGGTGAGCGTTCTGAACGGGCAGACGGTGAGTGTCAACCTCCGGATGGAGCTCAGCCACGATGCGGCCGAGCGGCTCGATTCGATCGGCTCTCTGGATTTGCTGATCGCCTATGACAAATCCACCCTTTCCTTTCTCGATGCCGATCCCGGTCCTGAGATTGGACCGTGGGAATGGTTCACCTACCGGCACCATTCCGTGGACATGATTCCCGGTATCTCGTCCTTGCTGCGCGTGCTCGCAATCCGTGATCTCGACAACGGACCTGACGTGCACCCGTCATCGCGGCATATCCCTGAGGGTGTGCTGCTCAGACTCAATTTCTATGTCACAGCCAACAGGTCGTACATTGGGACGTGCGCGTTAATCCACTTCGCCATCCTGGACTGTTTCGACAATTGCATCGGGTCCATGTCGGGCGACAAGCTCTACCTGGCGAATCTCGACATCGGCACCCCATTTGTCGGACCCGATTGTCGCCCTCCCGCATGTGAGGACGAGTACCGCGAGGATCGTGCCACGGTCGAGTCAGTGCTGGAACTCCGTTCCGGCAGAATCTGTATCAGGGAACCACCAGACGACCGACCGCTGACCGGCGATCTGAACCTCAATGGAATCGCGTTTGAAGTCGCGGATGCCGTGATTTTCGCCGACTACCTGATCTACGGCGAATCGGCTCTCGATCCCGACCCGAGCCGCCGGGCCAGACAGATCATGGCCGGTGACATCGACGGCGACGGCGTGCCGCTGACGCAGGCGGACTATGACGAAATGGTCCGGATCATCGACGGCGGGCCGTAGATAACGGACCGACACCGGACGATCGTGCGGTACGGGCGCCCCTACCCCGTCACCCGCTCCAGATACTCCTTCGAGCGGGTATCGACCTTGATCTTGTCCCCGACCTTGATGAAGAGCGGGACTTTGACGATCAGGCCGGTTTCGAGGGTGGCGTTCTTGGTGAGATTGGAGACCGAGTCGCCCTTGACCCCCGGTTCGGCGTCGGTGACTTCGAGCACGACCGCGGTGGGGAGATCGAGCGAGATCGGATTGCCTTCGAAGTAGAGAACCTTATACTCGGCGTTCTCCATCAGGAATTCGGCGTAGTCCTTGAGATGTTCGAGGGTGAGTTCGACCTGCTCATACGACTGGTTGTCCATGAAAAACCAGGTCGAGCCGTCGTTGTACATGTACTGCATCGAGCGCTGTCCGAATTCGGGCTCGTCGAATGTCTCGCCGGAGGCAAAGACGCGCTCGAGGATCTGGCCGGTCCGCATGTTGCGAAGCTTGGTCGTCACTTTGGCGCGCCGTTGCGCGGTGCGGGCGTTCTGAAAATCAAGGATCTCCCAGAGTTCTCCTTCGATTTTCAGTTTTTTTCCCCGGCGGAAATCACTTGTTGAGATCATGGCTCAAAGGGCTCCTTCGCATTCGCCTCACGGTCGGCGCGGTGGTTTTCCCGCCACGCTGTCCCTGTATCGGCGCGCGGCTCAGTTCTCACCCGCGCAGCCG
>DATKYL010000391.1:0-2611 GCA_035528515.1 Acidobacteriota bacterium
TACACGGTGATGAGAAACGGTGGCAATGGGCTGTATTGGTGCGACGACGTCTGCAGCAGTCCCGAAGGGCGCTACCCGGCTTCATGTGACGGGGTGTTCTATCGGTATCCCGCCACCGACGGGGCTGAGTACACCGATGTCGACACTTGCCAGTGTTCGGTTGACGATCCTGTCGAGCTCGTCATCAAGTCCGTCGCGGTCCAGGTCACACTTGAGGAAGTCGAGGTCCCTGCCGGTACGTTCGAGGTGATATCATACGCCTGCACGGAGCTGGGCGCCGCGCAGACATGGACATACTCCTTCGCCCCCGGAGTGGGCCTGGTGCTGGTGATGATCGAGGCAAACGGCACGAACGAGGGCGTGCTGGAACTGGCGTCCTACTCCCTGAGGTGATGGCTCCGGCTGCCTGGCCCGCTACCCCGAACTGGGTGTGAAGTACCGGGTACCCCACCGCTCTGTGGTGGGATCAATCGCCGCTACCAAGGACGGATGAATCGCGTTGCCCGGACGCCCGTCCGGGTTTCACAACCGGATCGGCTACAAATCCGCCAACATCGCCCGCGCCTTCGCCCGGACGAAGGCGTAGTCCAGACTACTTATGAGATTAGCCTGTGCCGCCTTTGCGCACAGTTCTTTCGCTTTCTTGTGGTCACCCATGGCATCGTGAACACGCGCCAGGCGATAGATATTGTGCGGACTGTTTTGATCGGCCGATGCGAGATGTTCAGCCGCGGCCTCGTAGTCCTTCTGGTGGAACGCGATCATCCCGTCCAGTTGGCGTGAAAGACGCATGAGCGCGGGATCATTGGCCGTTTCGGCTGCGACTCGAAATTCGTCGGACTTGACCTTGGCCGTTGCAGCATCGCCTCTCGCCAGATCAACGCGCGCGGCGTTGAAGATGTAGGTCCGCTCGGCCGCTTCTTTTAACTCAGGTGAAAGGTCGGATTCCTTGATAAGCGCCGCCGCCTGTTCATACTTGCCGGCCGCCGCATCGAGCCGACCCGCCTCCAGCAGGACGTCGCCCACCATTACCAGGTCGTCGGCCATGTTGCTCGGGTCGCTCATGTCCGCGGCGATGGCGTAGCGCTTCTCCAGCTCCGCCAATGCCGCATCGGGCCTTCCCTCGTCGACGTATGCAATCGCCTTGACCAGCAGCGCCCACCGACGTTCCCCGTCGTTGTGCGCGCCGTCATACAGCTTCTGCGCTTGTGCGCGTGCCTGCTCGTGTTCTCCCAGGAACATGAGGTTCGCCGCGATGCCAACGTATGTGGTGACGAAGTCAGGGTTGAGCGCCAACGCCTTGCGATAGACGGTGATCGATGAATCGAACCGCCCCATCTTCATCAGCAGCTCGGCGTACGAATCATAGGGATTGGCTTCATCGGGGATCAACTCGATCACCTTCTGAAACGCTCTCTCCGAGGCGGGGTAATCCTCCAGAACCTTGTAGATGTATCCCATTTCGTTATATGCCTCGAAAAAGCCGGGCGCGAGCTGCACCGCCTGCCGGTAACCTTCGAGAGCCCGCTCATACGCCTGTTGCCGATAGTAGTGGGTCGCCAGCCAGTAATGCGCGTGCTCGTCGTCCGGGTACGCGGCGACCATCTGCCGGTAATACTCGCCCTGCGTCTGGGGGAGTCCGTCGAATGCGGCCTTGACACCGAGAATGAACAGCCGTTCACCCTCGGAGACCCCCTCGGACAGGGCGACGGCGCGGTCGAGCTCCTCGATCATCCGTTCAGTACTCGACTGCAGAACCGCCACATAAAGATGCCCCAGCGCAAACTCGGGATCCTCGGTCACCGCCCGTTCGAACATCGCCAGCGCTTCCGGATAGCGGATCTTCTCGAACAGGACACGCGCCTCCAGGAAATGCTGCAAGGCGGCATCCGATGATGTCGTGATCGGGATCTTCCCCGCGGTCTGTGCGGTGGCGCCGACCGCAACGACGCCGACCACCAGCGTCAGCGCAACGGCGATTGCGAGCGCACCCGGTTTCATGCTCTGTCTGATCATTGTCTCCTCCCGGTCCCGTAACGGGACAGTTTAATAACGGTTTTCTGATGCCGGAAGTGCACGCGATTTCTGCGCCCGTCCAGGGCCAACCAGCATCCCCGGCGGAAATGGGGTTCAATCTCACTGACGCCCGCCGATTCCCCGCCATCGTTAGGCCGTCGTTATCCGTATCCAGGCAGACGGGAGCGGTGGCTGCGTTACGTGGCCTATCAGGATGACGGCCTCACTCACACATTCGGAAGCAGAGAGACGGACCCGGCGGGCGCGAACCGTCGCGGACTACGAGCGCTCGTTCCCGACCGGGTTTGAGTCCCAAAAGGTGCCGCGTTTCCATCCGGCCCGGCCCGAGCACCTCACCTGCGACATCCTCGAAATCGGACCCGGGCGCGGGGATTTCCTCTTTGCGATGGCCGAGGCGTACCCGGAGAAGCAGTTCGTCGCAATCGAGATACGGAATAAGCGTTATTGCAAGCTCGTGCGACGCCGCGAGGAACGCGGCCTCTCGAACATCCTGCTCATTCAGGGTGACGCGCGCTTTGTGATTCCGAGCTGCATTCCGGAGAACACCGTCCCATCGGCCTACATCCTATTCCCT
>DATKYL010000392.1:0-3923 GCA_035528515.1 Acidobacteriota bacterium
CGGGCAGCAAACCGGCCCAGCCCAGCGCCCGCAACGCCCGCTCAACTTCCCCGACATAGAACCAGCACCTTGCGGCCTCCTCCCAGACTCGCCGCGCGCGACCAGCCGGTTCACCCTGGTCCGAGGCGACCTCAGTCAGAAAAGCGGCGACCTCCTCTAATTCATCCGGGAACAGATCGCCCGGCAGCGCCTTGTCGATCAGCGCGAAGAGAGGGGGAAGATCCTCCTGTGCATAGGTCTTGAATGCGGGGGCGCGGAGTGCCTGCGCGTGCGCCCGCCAGAAGCGTGCCGCCAGCAGCAGGCGGCTGTCCGGGAACGGTGTCCGCGCGGCGGTCGCACGGTACTCCTGCCAGGCGCGGGCAAATGCCAGTGGAGAAGGGGCGTTGCCCTCCGAACGGGAGTTTCCTGATGACATATCAGATCGCGAAAATCCGGATATCGATCGGCGCCGAAAGCGAAAGGCCGGTTACGGTACACGGCTCGCTCACCGGCGCCTCAACAATCCGCCGCACCGTCTCGCCCTGCGAGATGACCAGACGCACCCGGTCGAGTTCTTCGCGGGCACCTAATTCGATCAGCCGCAGACGCAAAAGCACCCCCCCGGCCTGTCGCTCCAACGCTACGCCGATACGATTGCCCCCCTCGGCGGTGATTTCAGTCTCGCGTTCGGGCTCAGCGGCTGTACCGGGTGTGCCGAGAGGGGAGAGGGTGAAAGTGGCCTCCGGCAGACGGACCTGCCACTGTAGCGAAGCGGGATCATCGAGTTGCTCCGCTCCGAGTCTGGCGATACCGTGCGCATCGGTCACAAAGTCGAGCGACGGTTCGACCACATGCACGAGCACATTCCGGCTGAGACCGGGATCGCCGCTGATCAGATGCAGCGATTCCTCACGCGTATCGGGATTGCGCATGATCCGCAGCACCAATTCCGGATCCTCGGCGTACAGGGTCGCCCGATGTTCAAGACTCCCCTCCGGGAGACGGTCGGGTTCCCCGTCGGCGGCGAGATAAGCCGAGTACGTCGGCGCCTCGATCGTCATCGGTATGAGGGGAATGATCCGCGCGGCGACAGCCCCCTCGCGGTGGAGGTGCCTGCTCAGAGACGCGGCGGCGTCGGGCATTCCGGCAGCCATCGAATCGGCGGCCGCCTCAAGCCAGCCCTCAAGACCTGCCACCCACTCCCGGCAGGCGGCACAGGTCGCCAGATGACTCGCGATCTCCGGCATGCCCCGACGTGCCTCCGCCGATGCGTTGGCGAAACGGATCAGTTCAATGTCTGGCGGATGCATCAAGGCCCGTCCCCCGGTTTCCCTACCCTATACTGTAGACGCCGAAACTGTCCCATGTCGAATCTCTCTCGTGATACCGCATTCACTCAAGTGGTGCCAGCCCCGCCGCCCGCAGCCGGTCACACAGGCGTTCCTTGCAGTCGGCGACCAGCGTATCCCAGATGTACTTGTGCCTGGTGAGGTATTCGCCGGCCCTCTCCGGCCCGATCTCGTCCTTTATATATTGAGGGAGGCGATCGTGATCACCGCTCTCGGCGAGATCGCTCATCAGTTCGGACAACGCTTCTACATAAATGAGCTGCTCGTCCACGGTGAGCGCCCGTTTCGCCGCCAGTCCAGATAGAATGTCTGCCGCTGTATCCGCGACCGCCTGCTCTGCAAACCGCCGGACCTGCCGGAGGATATACTCGAAACGCGGGGAATGTCCGCCGCTCGGCTGCGCGTCGGAATGGTCGCCGAGCACGTCTATGATCGCCCCCTCAAACCGATACGAGATCAGGAAGTTCTGAAAACGGTCATCGGCATCAAGCTGCGCAAAGACCACACGACAGCGGTCGGGCATCTGCGTATGATGCTGCACCGCTTTCAGCGTCCAATGCCTGAGTGTTGAGGTGTCAACCGGGTCACCGTCGGCACGATCCCCGTCCCGTCCACCGCGCCACCGCCAGACAGGATGTCCGTTGCGCTCGCTTTCTTCGTATTCATCTCCCTGCATGACCCGTCGCACGAGACGCCGCAGATTGGCGGTCTGGGGATCGAACGCTTTCTTCAGTCGGAGCAATTCCTGCCGCATATGCCCGGCGACCAGTCCTTGGAGGAGAGCCACCACCTGCTCGTCGGGGGTCTGGCCGTCGATCTTCGGCAGGAGGTACTCGCGGATGAGGAAGTACGGCCGGCCCGGTTCGCAGGCGAACAGGGTGATCAGACAGTCGATGGTGCAGTCGTTTAGTGCGGTATCGGCCGCATATTGCTCAAGCGGCAACCGGTAACCGCGCCGTCCCAGACCCGCCAGATACGATCGCGCGAGGTGGAAGCAAACCGAGTAGAACGCGTCGAAACACGACCCTTGGCTCGGGTCTTCGAGAAACTCTCGGATGGCACGGGCGACGCGCGCGCGATCGAACATCGGTTGTCTTCCGTTGGTGCGGTTGGGCAGAAAGTTCTTGGAATCACGAATATGCGGAGCTTCGACTGGATGTGCAAGGCCTCCCTCTGTGACGAGGAACAGAAGAGCGATTGCCCGGTCGCCGCATGCCGGCCCTCTAATGCGCTGTCTGATAACCCGTTAGGCCGCTCCTCCCCGGCGGGCCGGGATCAGCGCTGAGGGTATACACCGCGGCGATTTCACGGATGTCGACCCGGACTTCACCGCGAAGGTCATCATGGCCATTCTCGACGGTGTCATTTTCCAGGCGATGTTCGGCCCGCTCTTCCTTGATGATCTGGCGATTCGGACTAAATTGAGTCGGGCGGTCATCGAAGTGGTTACATAGGCAAACGGGGGATTTCATGAGTTCAAGGTTGGGACTGGCGATCGTGCTGTGCGGGCTGATGGTGCTTCCCGCACGCGCGGACAGTAACGAGGGGGTCTCCGACAGCGCCGACCAGATCGTCCGGAAAATCGATCAGCTCTACCGCAGCCAATCCAGTTATGCCAGGATGGAAATGGAAATCATCACCCCGCGTTGGCAGCGGACACTGACAATGGACATCTGGACTGCGGACATGGACAAGACCTTCATCCGCATCACCTCACCGAAGAAGGAACGCGGCGTTGCGAGCCTGCGCATCGGCAATGAGATGTGGAACTTTCTGCCGAAGACAAACAAGGTCCTGAAGATCCCGCCGTCGATGATGATGAGTTCATGGATGGGTTCGGATTTCACCAACGACGATCTGGTCAAGGAGTACTCGCTGTTCGAAGACTACGCCTATGAATTCACGACCGTCGACGAGCCCCGCGACGATCTGTACTACATCAACTGTATCCCCCGCGAGGATCTCCCCGTCGTCTGGGCCAACATCGTCATCGCCGCCCGAACAACCGACTTCCTGCCGGTGTGGATGAAGTACTACGATGAGAAGGGTGAGTTGATACGCGTGTGGGAATACTCGGATGTCCGCATCTTCGACGGCCGTCGGATCCCCGCCACGATGGTGCTCATTCCGCAGCACCAGGAAGGGCACAAGACCGTCCTTCATTACATAGAGGCACGGTTTGACACGCCGCTCGATGAGAACACGTTCACGCTGCAGAATCTGCGTTCGCAACAGTAGGAGCCGGACCGGTGCTGGTCTTCAAAATCGCCCGCCGCAACATCTGGCGTCAGAGACGTCGATCGATCCTGACGGCGCTGACCATGTTCGGCGGCTTCGCGCTGGCCTCGATCTCAATCGGGTGGGCGGACGGGACTTACAACTTCATCATCGAGATGTTCACCCGAAATCAATTGGGGCACATCCAGCTCCATTATCCCGGATACCTCGACCGTCCCGCCCTGTACAAAACGGTCGATGACTATCTCACCATCGGGGCGCAGATCGAACAGGTGGCGGGTGTGGAGGCGTGGACGCCGCGGCTCTTTGCGGCCGGCCTGACGGCGGTCGGTGACAAGACCGCCGGGGCGCGGATCA
>DATKYL010000393.1:0-5179 GCA_035528515.1 Acidobacteriota bacterium
TGTTTCGCCCCTCCGGGGCTTGGGCCTTTGGGTGGTCCTCCGATCCCAGGGCTCACGCCCTGGGCTAAGCTCCTGTCACACCACGCGTCTGTTCTCGATCAGGACACGGTTTGCGTGATCGCCGTCGGCCTCGTCGGCGCAACGTGAGGTTTTTCAACAGGCCCCAAGGTCAGTTGCACACGATTCGGGCGGTGTCCCCGGGGTAAGACATAGACAACTGCGACGGAGAAGACATGGCTGCGACGCAAAAGCAACTCTACGGCAAGTTCACCTGAAGCTCATGCCGCAAGGCAAGAAGTTTCTTGCACGACAACGAACTCACGGCTGAAGAGCGCGACTATTTCAAGAAACCACTGACCGCCGCCGAACTGAAACGTATTGTCGGCACACGCCCGATTGCCGATTTCATCTCCACCCGTACGAAATCATACAAGGCGATGGGGTGGGACAAGAAACCGCCGACCAAGACCGAGGCCATCGCCGCCATGATCAAGGACCCGACGCTGCTGAAACGGCCGATCCTGATCGACGGAACGAAGGTCCTGATCGGCTTCTCGCAGTCGGCGTACGACGATCTGGCCCGCCAGCGCGGCTGAACGCAAGGGCGCCGATCGGGCGTTGTCGCATGCGCTGCAACCGGTTACTGCCCACAGCGCCCTGGGATGTCATCCCCCGGCTCCCGAGACCATCGCACCGGTAACGACACTAATCTGGTCACGAGGTTGCCTCCCGGCGATCACCAGACTAACTTAAGCAGCGATACAACTGGCGGGGGCAGGTTGTTTCGAAGGTCCGTTATGAAGGGGGTGCCGTGACATCCGACGCCCATGTGCTCACCGTGAAACCATTGGAATAGGAGTTATGGCCGATGCATATCGAACTTCTTTCTGAGAGAGACAGGAAGGCGATTGACAGGCTGGTTGCAGAATCGGGTGGCCCGAAGGCAATCGGGGACAGAATCCGCAAGCTGCGCACCTATGAAACCCGCAAGGGGATTGCGACCGAAAAGGGAATGGGTCGTCTGCTCGAACAAGCAGAGCAATATGCAGGCGGGTTTGCCAAAGTCGAGGACTTCCTGGCGCAGAACAAGATCAAACCCGGCAAACCGGGCACTTGCACCACGCAAGTCTCCGGCTTCCAGGGCTGCCATGTGACCCTGGACTGCATGCGCCGCATCGCCGACAACGGCGCGGTGCTCTTTCCCACTGAGATGATCTCGGTGGTTCCGATGACCGACCACTACATTTTCAGTGGTGATCTTCTGTGCACGCTCGCGATGGCGGAGAACATCATCGGGGCGAGCAAATTCTGTTCGACGTGTCTCATCAGTACGCCCTGGCCGGAACAGCGTTTCGCCCGACTCGAGGCCATCACGGGCGAGAAGTTCGACCGCAGGGATCTGGGCGACGGGATGAGCCAGATCATTCTGAAGAACATGGGAACGGCGTTCGGGAATCTCGGCGGCGTCGAAGTGGCGGACAACAATCATCTCGTCTATCTCGACACCGTCCTCCGCGCCGCGACCGAGACGGGCGCGAACTTCTTCTTGAACCCGAGCTGGTCCACCATCGTCGCCGCCTGCTACTTCGCGCGCGAGATCCCGGAGATCAGCTTCAAGATCTCCATGCTTCTCTCCACACAGAATGCGATTCAGTTCCGGATGCTGATGAACATTGTCAGGGAGTATGTGCGAGACGACGGCACGACGCCGATCTTCGAAGTCAACATCGGCAATGGCGCGAGTCCGGAGACGTTCATGCAGTGCGCCGACGACCTGAAGACATGGAAGCTCCCGGATGTTCGCCTGGCCGCACATCTGCGTATCAATCCGGACCTGGGGATGGAAGGATTCGACTGGACGGCCAACGCCCACCGGGTGTTCGATGCCGGGTACGACTTGACCATCAAGTACGAGTCTGACGGCACCTCCCGTCCCTACGACACGATGGAGGCGTACTTCTTCTCGGATGAGGAGCGCGACGCCAAAGCCGAGCTGATCGGAGACGTCATCTATCACAAGTGCATTCGCTGCGATACGGATGCCAAGGAGATCATGCGGCGCGGACACAACGCGCTGTTCGCGAAAGCAAGCTACAAGAACTGAGACGTTGCGAATCAACGATGACATCAGGACGCCGCCTGAATCCACGGCGACCCAACGATATAGTCGGAGAAGGGACGTGGGACACCAATGCGAATACTAATCCTGGGATTCGGTACGGTCGGGCAAGGTTTGGCCGAGCTGTTGCTGAACAAGCGCGAGGCGCTGAAGAAACGATATGGACTTGACTGGACCGTCGTCGGCATCGCCGACATGCTGAAAGGATCGATTGCGGACGCCGGCGGGGTGGATCTCCGCACCGCGCTGGATACCGCGAAGAGCGGACGGAAGCTGAGCGAACTCGACGGCACATTCGATGGAGACGCGCTGGCAATGATCGAGGCGGTCGATGCCGACATGATGGTGGAGCTGACCTATACCGATATCAAGACCGGCGAGCCGGCCACTGCGCATATCCGGGCCGCGCTTGCAAAGGGCATGCACGTCACCACCACCAACAAGGGTCCACTGGCCCTCTTCTACCACGATCTGGCAAAGCTCGCCGCCGACAACCATGTCAGGCTCTTGTACGAGGGCACGGTCATGAGCGGGACGCCGGTTCTGAATCTCGTCCGCGAGTCGCTCGCCGGCTGCACGATTAGCGGCATGAAGGGAATCCTCAACGGCACGACGAATTACATCCTGACCCGCATGGAGGAGGGCATGAGCTATGACGTCGCGCTCAAGCAGGCTCAGGACCAGGGTTACGCCGAAGCCGTTCCGGACGCCGATGTGCTCGGCTGGGATGCTTTGGCCAAGGTGACGATTCTCGCCAACACGGTCTTCGGCGCGACCATGAAGCCCGGCGATTTCCCCTGTAAAGGAATCACCGAGATCAGCGGTGAGGCGATCGCAGAGGCCAAGGCACGCGGCAAGCGATTCAAGCTGATCGGCAAGGTATGGCGCGACGGCGATCAAGTCCGCGGGAGCGTGGGGCCCGAAGAGGTTGAGATGTCGCACCCGCTCGCGGGAGTCATGGGCGCCACGAACGCCGTCACGATTACCACCGACGCGCTCGGCGATGTAACGATTGTCGGCCCTGGTGCCGGCCGGACCGAGACCGGCTATTCCGTCCTGGTGGACATCATTGCCGTGGGAGGTTCTCGATGAAAATGCTCCTGAACGGGGAATGGGTCGATCGCGACCAGACAATCGATGTCCGCGATCCCTTCGACAATTCCATCATCGATACCATCCCGGCAGGCGATGAAAAGGACGCCGAGCTGGCCTTGAAAGGCGCGGTCGCCGGGTTTGAGATCACGAAGCGCATGACGGTCTATGACCGAGCCGAGATTCTGTACAAAGCGGCGCAACTGATCAAGGGTCGTCTCGAAGACTTCGCCACCACGATTGCGCGCGAAGGCTCGAAGACCATCACCGAGGCGCGCAAGGAAGCGGCGCGTTGCGTCAACACAATGATCTGTTCGGCAGAAGAAGCGAAGCGGATTCTGGGTGAGACCATTCCCTGGGACTCGTTTCCGGGCGGAGAGAAACGCAAAGGATTCTACTATCGTTTTCCGATTGGCGTGGTCCTGGCGATCACGCCGTTCAATGATCCGCTGAATCTCGTTGCCCACAAACTGGGACCGGCCATCGCGGCGGGCAACGCGGTGATTCTCAAGCCGGCAACCGTCACACCGTTGTCGGCGATCAAGCTCGTGGAAGTACTCCTTGAGGCCGGTCTGCCGCCGCAAGCGATTCAGCTGATCACCGGCCAGGGCAGTCGCATCGGCGATCCATTGGTCAGTGACGATCGCGTACGGATGGTGTCTTTCACCGGCGGCGTCGAAGCCGGGAAGCACATCGCTGCCAAAGCGGGCATCAAGAAGGTCGGGATGGAGCTCGGTTCCGATTCGCCGGTGATCGTTTGGAAGGATGCCGACTTGCAGTTGGCGGTCGAATCCTGCGTTTCGGGATCATTCTGGGCGGCCGGCCAGAACTGCATCGGGGTGCAGCGGCTACTGGTGCATCGCGACATCTACGAAGAATTCAAGACCCGGTTCGTCGCGCTCACCAAGTCCTACAAGATCGGCGACAAAATGAAAGCCGAGACCAATATGGGTCCGATGATCACCGAGGAGGAGGCGATACGGGTCGAACGCTGGGTCAAGGAAGCCGCCGCCAACGGCGCCAACGTCCTCACCGGAGGCGGACGCAACGGCGCCCTGATGGAGCCCACGGTACTCGACAATGTCCCGGCGAGCGCGAAGGTGCATTGCGAAGAAGTCTTCGGCCCGACCGTGAACCTGTATCCGGTCGATGATCTCGACAAGGCGATCGCCGACGCCAACTCTCTGCCCTATGGATTGCTGGCGGCGATCTTCACCCGCGACATCGAAGTTGCATTCAAGGCGGCATACGAACTGGACTGCGGCGGCGTCATGATTAATGACTCGACCGATTACCGTCTCGACTCGATGCCCTTCGGGGGTGTCAAGTACTCAGGCCTCGGTCGCGAGGGACTCAAGTTCTCGCTGCAGGAAATGACCGAACCGAAGGTGGTGTGTTTCAATCTGCCGGGAGTGTGAGTTGCCGGTCACGAGGCACACCCTGTGTACCACTGAACCTGGGGCGTGCTGAGAAACCACATGTGTAGGCCAGGCGCCTTCGCCTGGCCTACATGACGCCAGGCGGGGGCATGGCTCATGTCACGCACCGATCAAGGTGGGTGGCACACCCTTCGGGCGTCACTCGGCAAGATCGCTGGCCAGGCAAATGTA
Organism: Acidobacteriota bacterium; assembly: GCA_035528515.1. Taxonomy (GTDB): domain Bacteria; phylum Zixibacteria; class MSB-5A5; order WJJR01; family WJJR01; genus DATKYL01. The sequence continues at coordinate 4,822 of DATKYL010000393.1, forward strand.
GACCCCCGCCGGATAGATCGACATGTTGGACGGAGCAATGCCCGTCGTGTCCTCATCAAGCACACCCTGGATGAGTTCGTACGCTTCGTAGACGTTGTGGGGCTCGCCGTAGCCGGGGTGCTCCCGGTATACGGGAACATTGTAGTGGGAGTACACGCGCGGGGTGAACTCACTCTCAAGTAAGTAGTGAAACGGCACCGGCGACACGACGCCGAGGATGTCCAGTAGCGGAAGACCTTCGCCGAACTGGAACGTACGTTGATTCACTCCATTGATGACGTCCCACTCCTGTGCGATGCCCGAGGTGTCGTCAATCGACGAGTAGCTGAAGACGAACGTGATATTGAGAGGATCAAGG
>DATKYL010000394.1:0-5132 GCA_035528515.1 Acidobacteriota bacterium
TTTCTCCTCCAGTTCCTTGGCTTCGGTCAGATCCTGAAAGACGGCAATGACGCCGCGGGGACTTCCAGCTGTGCCGCGCAGGACCGAGGTCGAAAGACCGATCGGAATGGTGCGCCCGTCGGGACGTGGGAGACTGAGTTCGGTGCGGATGTCCATCTTCCGCGAGCGCAGCACCGCCTCCAGGCGTTCGGCCAGAGAAGGAAGGCGCGTGCCGAACGCTTCGGAAAGGGACCGGCCGCGTACCGCGCGCTCGGAGAGACCCAGAATCTCCTCGGCCGCCCGATTGAAGAATACAACCCGCCCGGCCACATCAACGGTTAACACGCCGGAGTGCAGGTGCTTGAGGATGTCGCCGGTTTCCAGCTTGGCGATCTTGAGTGCTTCCGAGGTGTGCGCCAACGCGGCGTCCTTCGAATCGAGACGCTCCGCGAGATAGCCGCCCGCAAACGCGCAGAGGTAGAAGACACACAGGCGCAGGAAGACGGAGAAGAACTCCTCGTCGGACAACTGTCCCAGGGCTCCCAGCGCGCCTGACGACCACAACGAGGTCGCCTGGTGTCCGGCACCGACCCACACGGCGGTGAGAAAACTGGCCGATGCCAAAGTGGCGACAACCAGCGTCCCGGCCAGACGATAGAAGAGCGCCGCCGAAACGATGGTCATCAGGTACAGGGAGATCGAGGGGGATGCTGCGCCGCCGGTGAAGTAGACGACACCTGAGATGACCGTCAGTTCGCAGACCACCTGCCCGGCCATGAACACGCCGGTGAGCAGGGGTAGCGGGAAACGCCGCTCGGTGAGAATCAGCAGAACCGCTGCGAGGGAAATCGCGGCGTAGAGCGCCAGGACGACGCTCAAGCCGGCGGCTTCAGCCCGCCAGGGCCAGGCCATCGCCACGGTGACGGCAACGGTTACGAGACGGGTTCCGACGACCCACCCCGGACGGCCCTCAACCGAGCCGGATCGTCTCGCGTAGACAAACACTTGACCGTCCCGTGTCGAACATCCGCCCCCGGAATCCAGACTGAACCCTAATTGATCTTCCCGATGATGTCGAACATCGGCAGATACATGGCAATCAGGATGCCGCCGATCACGACACCCATGAAGACAATGATCACCGGCTCGATGATCGATGTGAGGGCGCTGACCGCCGCATCGACTTCCTCGTCATAGAAATCGGCGATCTTGCTCAACATCTCGTCCAGGCCGCCCGTCTTCTCACCGACCGAGATCATCTGCGTGACCATCGGGGGGAAGACGCCGGTCTCCTTGAGCGGGCCGGTGATGGTATCGCCTTCGGCGATCGCCAGAACCGAGCGCCGGATGGCATCGTGGATCACCCGGTTGCCCGCCGTCTTGGCGGTAATCTCGAGCGCTTCCAGGATGGAAACGCCGGAAGAGATCAGGGTGCCGAGGGTCCGCGTGAAACGAGACACGGCGCTCTTGCGCACCAGGGTGCCGATGAGAGGCGCTTTCAGGAGGAAACTGTCAAAGTAGAGGCGTCCCTTCTCGGTCTTCAGCGAGAACCGTAAGGCCACAATCCCGCCGATGAGAGCCGCGAAGATAAAGAGAATATTGGCCCCCAGGAAGTTCGATATCGCCAGGACAGCCTGAGTCGGACCGGGCAGCTCGGCGCCCAAGCCGGAGAACATCTTGGCGAAAACGGGAACGATCCAGGTCAGCATCGCAAAGGTGACGCCGATCGCCACCACCATGACCACGGCCGGGTACACCATGGCACCGCGCACCTTGCGGATGAGCGCATCGGCTTTCTCTCGATAGTTCGCCAGACGGATGAGGATCGTATCGAGCGCACCGCCCACTTCGCCGGCCTCGACCATGTTGACGTAAAGGTCGTCGAAGACCTTCTTGTGCCGTCCCAGCGCCTCGGCGAGCGTCGATCCGGACGAGACCGATTCCTTAACCTCGCCGACGACACGCCGCATCTCCGCCGCTTCCATCTGCTTGGCGAGAATATCGAGACACTGCACCATCGGCAGACCCGCGCTGATCATGGTGGAGAACTGGCGGGTGAAGCGCGAGATGTGGACCTTCTTGATCCCGGTACCGATCCGGAAATTGATCTGCGAAGACTTCTTGGTGACCGCGGTGACGACGATTTTTCTGCGGCGCAGGGCCCGGTCCAGTTCCGCCCGGTTCTTCGCCTTCATCTCGCCGGCAACCGCGGTTCCGGCGAGGGTTTTGCCTTTGTACTCAAACAGCGGCACGTCCGCCTCCCACTGTCGTCCGGGCACGCGTGGTACCCGTGGCCTTGGCACGCCCGATCAGATCGTCCAGTTCCTGCGCGTTGGCCGAACGCGCGACGGCGTCGCCGTACGTGATCTTGTGGCTCAGGTACAATTCGGCCAGAGACTGGTTCATCGTGCGCATACCGAATTTCTGACCGGCCTGGATGAGACTGTAAATCTGGTGGATCTTGTCGTCGCGTACGGTGGCCCGGATCGCGGGGGTACAGATGAGAACTTCGGTGGCGACACACCGTCCGCTGCCGACCCGGGGAATAAGCTGCTGACAAATGATCGCCTGCAGCACGAAGGACAGCGTGACCCGCACCTGTTCCTGCTGATTGACCGGGAAGACGTCGATGATCCGGTTCATGGTCTCCGCGCAGGAGTTGGTGTGCAGGGTCGCAAACGCCAAATGTCCGGTCTCGGAGATGTTCAACGCCGATTCGACCGTTTCCAGATCGCGCATCTCGCCGATCAGGCAGACGTCCGGGTCTTCGCGCAGGGCAAACTTGAGCGCCGATGGGAACGAGAGCGTATCGGCTCCGACCTCACGCTGGTTAACCAGGGAGCACTGGTGACGATGCAGGTACTCGATCGGGTCTTCCACGGTGATGATATGGAGGTACTGTTCGCGGTTGATCTTGTCGATCAGTGTCGCCAGAGTCGTGGATTTCCCGGAACCGGTCGGGCCGGTGACCAACACCAGCCCGCGAGGCAGGTTGGCCAGCTCACTCACAATCCGCGGCAGCCCGAGTTCGTCGAAGGAGGGAATCTGGTAGGGGATCTGCCGGATGGCGATCGCCACGTTGCCACGCTGGAAGAACAAGTTGCAGCGAAACCGGCTCAGATTCTCGATCCCGAATGACAGGTCGAGTTCCCAAGTTTCCTCGAACGTCTTGCGCTGCTTTTCATTCATCACACTGTAGGCCAGCTTCTTTGTCAGTTCGGGCGTCAGCGTATCCATGTCCATGCGCTGCAGGCGGCCGTCGATCCGCAGTTGCGGCGGCGAGCCCACCGTCAGGTGCAAATCCGAGGCCCGGCGTTCACTCATCAGCTCCAAGAGTTCGCGTAGTGTAACCATAGGAATACCTCTTGCCCTCAAGGACCGGACGGGGGAGTCATCCCGCGGCCCTGTTATGAATATCGACCGCCCTGCCGGGTCCCTTGACGCCCGCTATTGGGTCGATTCTGCCAGCACCTGTTCGAGCGGAATGACGCCCTTTTTCATCTTTTCAATCGCTGCCGTTCGCAGCGCAAACATCCCTTCCGCTATCGCCTGGGCGCGGAGCTCTTCGACGGAGGCGTTATCCAGAATCATCCGCTCGATCGTCGGCGAGATCGGCATGACCTCGAAAATGCCGGTACGTCCGGCCAGACCGGTGCCGTTGCAGTCCGCGCAGCCCTGGCCGGCGAAAACCTTCAGATCGCGAGCCTCATCATCGTTGAGGCCGAGCGCGTTCAGCACCTCCGGCGTGACCGTCACTTCGGTTCGACAGCCGGTGCAAATCTTGCGCGTCATCCGCTGGGCCATGATCAGCTTGGTCGCCGAGGCCACCAAGTAGTTCGGCACACCCATGTCGACCAGCCGGTGCACCGTTGACGGCGCGTCGTTCGTATGCAAAGTCGAGAAGACGAGATGTCCGGTGAGCGCCGCGCGGATCGCAATCTCCGCCGTCTCGCCGTCACGGATCTCACCGACCATCACGATATCGGGGTCCTGACGCAGAAAAGAGCGCAACGACGCGGCAAAACTCAGACCGATGTCGCTGCGCACCAGGACCTGATTGATCCCTTCGAAGTTGAACTCGACGGGATCTTCGGCGGTCATGATGTTGACCTCGGTCCTGTTCAGCGTCTTCAACGCGGAATACAGCGTGGTCGTCTTACCCGAACCGGTCGGACCGGTGACCAGGACCATCCCGTACGGCATGTGAATCGTCTTCTTGAAATTCGCAAGCGCCATTTCCGGGAAACCGAGCTTGGTCAGGTCGACCATCAGCGCATCCGGGTCAAGGATACGCATCACGACCTTTTCGCCGAAAATCGTCGGCAGGACGGAGACACGCAGGTCGACGGCGCGCTTGCCGAACTTGATCTTGATGCGCCCGTCCTGGGGCAGACGCCGTTCGGAGATATCCAGATCGGCCATGATCTTGACGCGCGAGACGATCGCCGCCCGATACTTGAAGGGAATCGGCTGCGTTTCCCGCAACACGCCGTCAACGCGGTACCGGACGCGGATGCGCGTTTCGTAGGACTCGATGTGAATATCCGAGGCGCCCCGGTGGATCGCCTCCATGATGATCTTGTCGACGAGCTTGACGAGCGGCTTGTCCTGAACCTGCGACTGGAGATCGACCTCGCTGAGGTGGTCGTCCGTGCCGATGACTTCGAGTTCGCCCTCTTCCTCGAGGCCCTTGAGAATATCATCGTATCCGGCCGTGTCGGCGTAGTACTGCTCAATGGCACGCGTGATCGCCCGTTCCGGCGAGATCACCGGCTGAATCGTGCAGCCCGAGATGAACTTGAGTGCGTCGAGAACGTAGATGTTATGCGGATCGGAAATCGCCACGACGAGCGTGCGATTGACCTTAGACACGGCGATCACGTTGAAGCGCCGCGCGATGTCGTGGGGAATGAGTTTGACGACTTCGGGGTCGAGTTCGACGTCGGCGAGCCGCAGGGCGCCGATGTTCAGTTGGCGTCCGATGAAATGGGTGAGTTCATCTTCATCGGACACTGCCCCTATGCTGACGAGGATGTCCGCAAACTTCTCCTCGGTCTGCTTCTGGCGGGTCAGGGCATCGGCAAGCTGTTCCTGCGACAGCTTACCGGCCTGAACCAGCATGTGACCGAGTTCTTGGGACATGGGTGCCTACC
>DATKYL010000395.1:0-3040 GCA_035528515.1 Acidobacteriota bacterium
GATGCCCCCCGCCCTCCGCCGCTCGTCGTCGTAATCCCCGGCAGCGCGGACTTCGACGTCACGAGCATCAAGCCGCAGACAACGCGCGTCAGCGGCGTGGCCTTGGACCTCTGGTATATTCACGACGTTGTCGCCCCTGTCCGGAGACACCCCGACCGGCTCTGTGCCTGCAACGAGACGGGGGGCGACGGATATCCGGATATGGTGTTCGAGTTCGACGTTTGCGACATCGTCGCGGCCGTTGAGGCAGATACCGCGAATGACCTTCTAACCCTCGTACTGACGGCGGAGTTGACCGCAGGTGGTTCCGTGACCGGCGGTGATTGCCTCAGGATCTATCGGCCCGGTGAAGTCCCCGACCCCGATTCCGTCGATCAACTGCCCGGAGCGATCCTGCCGCTGGAAAACTACCCGAACCCCTTCAACTCCGGGACGGTAATCCACTTCAGCCTCGGCCGGGGCGGCTCGGTTCTCCTCGAGGTCTTCAATATTCTCGGCCAGCGGGTGCGGACGCTGGCCACCGGGACGCGCCAGTCCGGCCCGCATCAGCTCTCCTGGAACGGCCGCGACGACTCCGGGCGCCCGCTCGCCTCGGGCATGTATCTCTGCCGCCTGAGCGCGCCAGACCGGCGGGAGGTACGGAAGATGGTCCTCCTCCGGTAGCTGACGAGTTCTCCTCTCCCGGTTTTCCGCCTTTTCCTCTTGTCTGGATCGCGTCACGGCCCTTTCTACGCTCCGTCGATCGATTCACCGGGATCGGGACAACTGGCAAGTGAGGGCCCAATGACGGACAGAGAAGATCAGAAACCGGAACCGCGCTGGTGGGATACCTCGTCGGCGTACCGCAAGGCAAATGAAGATATCGAGTTTCTCAATCGGGACGAGTTGCGCCCGGTGCGCCTGCAGTTGGAGCTGCTCAAGCCCGAGCTGACCCTGCAAAAACGACGCATCCGCTCGACGATCGTGGTGTTTGGCGGGACCCGGATCGTTGAGCCGGCGGAGGCCCGGCGGCGCTTGGCCGCTTTGGCGCAGGAGTCGGCGGCGAAACCCGACGATCAAGTGCTGGCGCGGAGACTCGCGGCGGCGCACCGAGTCGTTGAGAAATCCCGCTTCTACGATGAAGCCCGGCGCTTCGGCGCGCTCGTCTCGCAAGCCAACGACAAGGACGACGCCCACGACTTCGTTATTATGACCGGCGGCGGGCCGGGTATCATGGAAGCCGCCAATCGCGGCGCCTGGGATGTCGGCGCCGAGAGCATCGGCCTCAATATCACCCTGCCCCACGAACAGGAACCCAATCGCTACATCACCCCCGAACTCTGTTTCCAGTTCCGCTATTTCGCGATCCGCAAGATGCACTTCCTCCTCCGTGCCCGTGCCCTGGTGGCTTTCCCGGGCGGATACGGTACGATGGATGAACTTTTCGAGGCATTGACGCTGGTTCAGACTCAGAAGATCGACCCGCTGCCGATCGTGCTGATGGACCGGGCGTTTTGGGACGGGGCCATCCACTTCGATCACCTCGTCGACGAAGGTGTGATCGATCCCGGGGACATCAACCTCTTCCACTATGCCGAGACCGCGCAGGAAGCTTGGGATTGGATCCGTGAGTTCTGGAACAACGGTGGTTGAATCCCGTTCTCCCGCTGCGATCTATCCGGGCCGGCCGTTGTCAGAATGCCGACCTTTGACGCAACTTTCAGGTGTGTTCTTCGTTGAAGCAGGAGTTGATGTTGGCCGGCAAGCCGTTAGGCGTTGCCGGTCAACGGATACTTTAACCAGCGACCCTTACGCGCTCCGATATCGCTGGTTACACCCTCACTGAGTCAGGCAGCGGCCAGTTTGGACATTGTCTGGTGACCTCCGCCGCTGTATCATTACCGCCTCTATTTCGCCTCGAGAACAAGGATGAATCTACAAATCGTCGGTAAACCGAAAGAAAAGGAGAACGCAATGAGGCCATTCCGGCTCGGGTGGGCGGCCTGTCTGCTGGTCGCCGTGGCGGTCGCCGCCGCCCCCGTGCACAGCGCAGATCTGCCCAAAATCGAGTTCGAGAAATACGAACTCCCTAACGGTCTGGATGTGATTCTGCATGAGGATCACACGATCCCCATGGTGGCGGTCAACGTCTGGTACCACTCCGGCTCCAAGAATGAGGAGATCGGCCGCACCGGCTTCGCCCATCTCTTCGAGCACATGATGTTCCAGGGATCGCAGAATCACGACGCCGAGTACTTCGAACCCTTAGAGAAGGTCGGCGGACGGGTCAACGGCTCGACGAGTGAAGATCGCACGAACTACTGGGAGAACGTCCCCAGCAACTACCTCGAGTTGGCGCTCTGGCTGGAGGCGGACCGCATGGGATATCTCCTCCCGGCGATGACGCAGGAGAAGCTCGACACGCAACGCGACGTGGTCAAGAACGAGCGCCGTCAGGGGCTCGACAACGCCCCGTATGCCAAAGCATATGAGCTGACGCTCGAACTGATGTTCCCGGACGATCACCCCTACTCGTGGAGTGTGATCGGCAGCATGGAGGATCTCTCCGCCGCCAGCATGGAGGACATCCAGGGCTTCTTTAGGAAGTACTACCACACCGGCAATGCCTCACTGTGTGTGGCGGGTGACTTCGATCCTGCCGAGGCCAAACGGCTGATCGAGAAGTACTTTGCGCCGATTCCGCCGGGACCTCCGGTCGACCGGCTCGAATCCTGGATTCCCCGGCTTGACGGCATCAAGCGCGGCATGGCCGAGGACAACGTCAACCTCCAGCGCCTCTATTACATGTGGCACACACCGGGGTACTACAAGCCCGGTGACGCCGAGTTCGACATCCTCGCCAACGCCCTCGCTTCCGGGAAGACCTCGCGTCTGTACAAGGAACTCGTTTACGATCGCCAGATCGCTCAGGACGTGAACGCGTATCAGGATTCCCGCGAATTGTCGAGCATCTTCAATATCGAAGTCACCGTCAAGGAAGGTCACACGCTCGCCGAGATTGAGATAGCGGTCGACAAAATCCTGCAGGACATCCTCACCA
>DATKYL010000396.1:0-2664 GCA_035528515.1 Acidobacteriota bacterium
GGGGAAGAGGCTGCCGTCGGGACGGAACGGTCCGGGGCAGCGGTCCCAGCCGTACAGACCCTCGGGAGTCAGCTCACTTTCCGGATCGGTGAATCCCAGCGTCTTCAGGATGGCGCGGGCTTTGCCGGGCAGGTCGGGCGAGAGGATAATCGCCGCCACGCGAATCGCCTCCGCCGCGGTCGCCAGAACGGTTCCCAGTCGTTCCGTCTGTCCGGTCTTGGCAAGGGCCCACGGCTGTGTCCGGTCAAAATAACGGTTGGTCGCCCGCGCCAGATCGAGACCCGCCGCGATGCCGGAGTTGGGTGAGTACTGGGCAACCGCTTCGGCGAACGCGGCGGCCGCGCTCTGTGCAGCCTCCCGCAGCGACCGGTCCGCCTCTTCGAGGCCTCCGCTCGGCGGCTTCCGGCCGTCGAAGTGCCGCTCGATCATGGTCACCGCGCGCGACACGAGGTTCCCCAGATCGTTCGCCAGATCGGCATTGAACTGCCGGACAAACTCCTGCGCCTTGACATCACCGTCCTGACCCAACTGAAACTGGGTCAGGAGCAGATGCCGTGCACCGTCGGGACCGAACACGTCAACCAGCGCGTGCGGATCGATCACGTTCCCCAGCGACTTGCTCATCTTCTGACCATTGACCGTGAAGTACCCGTGGATGAAGATCACATCCGGCGTCTCTTCACCGATCGCCAGGAGCATGGCGGGCCAGAAGACGGCATGGAATTTCAGAATGTCCTTGGCCATCAGATGAACCACATGGCCGTTGGTCCACCAGCGGGCGAAGTGGTCGCGGTCGTCGGCGTAGCCGATGCTGGTGATGTAGTTGGGGAGAGCATCGACCCAGACGTAGGCGTTCTGTGACGGATCGAACGGGAGCGGCACCCCCCAGTCCACCTTCTCCCGCGAGATGGAGAAGTCGTCGAGACCCTGTTTGAACAGTCCCAGAACCTCGCGCTTGCGTTCATCCGGGAGTATCCGGATCGCATCGCGGCGGATCAGATCTTCGACCTGGGGTAAGAACGCCGACAGACGGAAGAAGTAATTGCGTTCGGTCAATCTCTGCGGCGGCGTCAGATGCGCGGGGCACATCCCGTCAACCAGTTCCTTCTCGGTGATGAACTTCTCGCAGCCCAGGCAGTAGAGCCCTTCGTACACGCCCTCGTAAATGACCGGCTGCCCGTCGGGACCGGTCGCGGCGCGCATCCGTTCGAGCATGCGGCTCACGCCGTTGGTGTGCCGATCGTCGGTAGTGCGAATAAAATGATCGTAGGCGATATCGAGTCGTTCCCAGGTCCTGCGGAAGTGTTCCGCGTGTTCATCGCACCAGGTCTGGGGTGTCACGCCGTGTTCGGCCGCCACCTGGGCGATTCGGGCGCCGTGCTCGTCGGTGCCGGTGAGAAAAAACGCCGGTCGGCCGAGAACGCGGCAGGCGCGCGTGAGGTAGTCGGCGACGATGGTGGTATAGGCATGGCCGATGTGCGGCTTGTCGTTCACGTAGTAGATCGGCGTTGTGATGTAAATAGGTTGTTTTCGGTCGTTCATTACATTTCCGATCAGGACGGCCGTGGCGGGATGCCGCCGCGAACCCGTCTATTCGAACCAGGATGTCTTCTTGTGGCGGGCGCGGGCGATTTCCTCGAGCGTGATGTGCCGCTTCTGGCCGCTGGGCAGGCGCACGACCATCCGGTCGCGCAGTATCTGGATCTCGTCGATCGTGCCGCAACCCTCGTCGGTGTCCCAGGTTGCGCCCGGGTCGGGGAATTGCCTGGAGGCTTCCTTATAATAGCCGCTCTCGTAGCGTAGACAGCACAAGAGCCGGCCGCAGTTCCCGGAGATCTTGGCCGGGTTCAGCGACAGGCGCTGGTCGCGGGCCAACTGCGTCGTGACCGGTTCGAAATCCTTGATGAAGAGGGTACAGCACTGTTCGTAGCCGCACACGCCGATTCCGCCGACCCGCCGCGCCTCATCCCGGGCGCCGATTTGCCGCAGCTCGATCCGCGTCTTGTAGACGCTCGCCAGGTCCTTGACCAGTTGCCGGAAGTCGACACGCTTATCGGCGGTGAAATAGAATGTCATCTTGTTGCCGTCGAACTGCCACTCCGCGTCGACCACCTTCATCTTGAGACCGCGTTCGCCGGCCATGCGGCGGCAGACTTCGCGTGCGTCGAGTTCCTTGCCACGATTGTCGGCGTCGCGGAGCAACTCGTCGTCGGTAGCAATACGCAGAATCGGCAGGGGTCTGACGCTGTCCCCGGGGGAGCGATCCGGGGTCAGGCGGAGGATCATGCGTCCCAGGTCCTCGCCGCGCTCCACCTGTACGATCACGTAGTCGCCGTTGGCGATCGGCAGACCGTACGGGTCCCGATAGTACTCTTTCCGCGCACCCTTGAACTCGACGACATAAATCGCGCCCGATCCGGGCGCCGTCGTCGCCTTACTCTCAGGGGCGGCGCTACTTTTCTGGTCAGGTGTGTCGCTCACGGGTCTCCTGTTTCGCCGGTGCTCTCACACGTGCCTTCCGGTCGAAACCTTCTCGAATATGGAATCTTCCGCACGGGGACGGGCAAGTCAAGTCCTGTCGGGGGTGACCGAGGGGGCGCGGACGCCCCTGCGGCTCAGGACCGGCCGCACCCGAGGTGTCGACGCAGTGCCAGGAGGGTGCCG
>DATKYL010000397.1:0-2839 GCA_035528515.1 Acidobacteriota bacterium
GTTCGGAGCCGACGTCCTCATGGCACGTCGTGCACAGTTCCCGCGACGGCGCGGCAAGGATGAACTTCTCTCGGGAGGCGTGGGGATCATGGCAGGTGAGACACTCGCCCTCGGTCACCGGGGCATGCCGGCTCCCGGTCATCACGTCTTCGGCATCGTGACAATCGAGGCACAACGCGTTCGCGTCTCCATCGACGGCGAAGGGCGACTCGGCATCCGGCGGATAATGGCACGACCCGCACTCACCGACGGCGACCGGACCGTGGGTTGACACGATCAGGAGGCTGCTCTGCTCCGATGAGTGGGGCGTGTGGCACAGGCCGCAGTCAGCCGCCTGCACCGCGTAACCCCCGTGCGACGCCACAAACGACTCTGTCTGCGGGTCGTGGCAATCCCGGCAGAGGTCCTCGCCCGCTTTACTGAGCAGATGCTCAAATGCGCCGCCGTGCGCGACATGGCAACTGAAGCAGCCATCGTTCATCGGCGAATGCGTGTGGCTGCGGGTGAATTCTTCCCGTTCATGGCACTCACCGCAGAGATCGATTTCCGGTTTCCGCAACAGCGCATCGTGGTCGGCGGCGTGCGGATCGTGACATGCGATACACCGGCCCCGTTCGGCCGGCTCATGAACGTATGCCCCCGTGAGAGCGAGATCTTCTTCGGTATGGCATTCAAGACACAAGGCGGCACCGACTTCCTTGAGTCGCAAGGCGCCGACCATCCCGTGCGGCTTGTGGCAGCTTCCGCACTCTTCCTTCTCAAACGGCTTGTGTCGTTTGCGACCGGGGAATTCGCCGACCGGGTGGCACTCGGGACAGTTCCGCTTGGCGGAAAACCGCTGCCCCCGCTTAACCTGAGCCGACACGTCACCCGTGATGACCATCACTGCGACCGCCGCCACCACTATCAACAGCAGGCCGCTCACCAACATCAATCGCAGTTTCATCGGTAATCCCATGCTCCGCCGGCTCATATGTTCACTGGCCCCGTTCCATTGGGCCCAGACCTACAAACCATCCTCAAAATACTCCGCAATCGCTTCTTCCCGGTACTCTATCTCGGAGTTTTCTTTCAAAATCGACAGTACGCTATCCAGCTCGGCGTCGAATTGCTGCTGGAACATCACGCGGCGGATGTCCGGCTCGGCTTCCTCCAGGCTCATCGTTCCACCGGGTTGCCGCGCCTTGAGTCTCAGGATCAGCCAGCCCTGGTCGGTCTGCTGGGGCGTGATATACTCGCCGATGCGGAGCTGATCGACTTCCTCGCGAATCGGATCGGGAATCGTGGTCACCGGCAGCCATTCGGCGCTCTCTTTCGCACCGGCGATTTCCGCATCATAGTGCTCACTGACCCACCGGAGATCAGCGCCATCCCTGAGCCGCTCGTAGAGCTCGACGGCCACGGCTTCGCTGTCGGCCAGCACGCGGTCGAGCTGGACCTGATCGGGCCGCGCGAAGTCCTGCAGATGCTCCCGGTAATAGGCTTCGAATTCACTGCGGCGAAACGTGATGCGCGGCGCGACGATCTCCTCCAGATAGGTCGCCACCAGGGCACTGTCCATGGTGCGATTGTACTCCCTGATGACCACCGGGTCCGCGTCGTATCCATCCGCGTAGGCCGCAGCGGTGAGAACGAGTTTCTGACCAATCTCGTCGACGACATTCCTGAGAAGCAGGGAAAACGCCTTGATGCCGGAAGTCATGGCCTGATGGCCGATGCTCTTCCTGAGGTCCTCGTCGGTGACACGCGTCTCCTGACCGAGGGTGATAATCGGTTGATCGGTGCCGACAGAGAAGTCCGGCGTGAAGAGATCCGCCGAATCGGCGCGAAGCGCTGCGAGAGAGGCCGAATCCACGACCAGCGCGAAGCGCTCCTTCAACCCGTCCATGAACAAGCCCCACTGCGTTTCGTACTCGAGTCGCTCGAGCCGCGACTCGATGCCGACTTTCAGCGAGTCGAACTCGTCGGGATCAGCCGCGACCTTCTGTTCGACCCGGACCACGGCATACACGCCCCGGTAGGGGAACGGGTCGGAAATCCGGCCTGCGGGGAGGGTGTCCGCCAGCTCACGGAGCGACAATTCCCAGTCGATTCGGTACTTCAGTTTCAGGAGCCCGCCCTGCGTACGATAGCTGTCCACCGACTGCGCCCGCGCGGTACTGTCCATGTCAGCGCCGTTACGGAGGTCGGCGGCAATCTGCCGCGCGAGGTCCTCGGATCGGACCGTTACCATTCGGAACTGCAGACGTGAGAACTTGTCGCGGAAGAACCCGCGCACGACATCCTCGTCAATCTGCACGTCCGGCTTGAAGTGATCCTTGACCCAGAGAGTGGCGGCGTGACGGTCGCGTCGCGCGGCCAGAGCGGTCGCGAGGCGCTGTTCCTCGTGCATTGCGAGGGCGACGGCGTCCTGAATGAGCAGGCGATCGTTGACCAGCTTCTTCAGCAAGTTGCGGTAGTCGAATCCCTCCCGCTGCGCGTTCCCCATCGTACGATGAGTCGCAATCAGCGTCTCGTCAAGATCGAGCGATGTGATCGTGTCCCCGTTGACGATCGCCAGCGCAATCGGATTCGGCGGTGCCGTTTGCGCCACGGTGCCGGTGGGAACAGCCAGACACAGCCCGACGGCCGCCAGAATCCCGAACACAATCAGCTGGTGGCACGCGACGCGATGCCGGGTGGCGTGGCCCCCTCCTCGCGGGAACGTTGTGAGCGCCGGTGAATGATCATTGAACAGCAATAGAGGACTCCTTGTCCAACCCGAGTTTATCCAGGAGCGCCGATGCGACATCCTGGCCGAGCGCCACGGCCGACCTGATACGGCCGAAACCTAAGATGT
>DATKYL010000398.1:0-10444 GCA_035528515.1 Acidobacteriota bacterium
CGTTCCGAGAGATGTTCGAGCCATCCCATTAACGAGGAGAGCGGCGTCCCCAACTGGTGCGCGGTTTCCTTGGCCATCCCCACCCAGATGTAGCGTTGCTCGGCGCGCTTGATGTTCCGGAAGCCGATGTAGGCGATCAGCAGAAACAGAATCATGACCGCGATACCAACATACGGCAGCCGCTGGACCGCACTCACCAACCGGTAATTCCCGTAGTGGAGACGATACAGCAGGCGGTCGTGGTAAGTGATCGGGACCGCCGGATACTCGTCGGCCATTTCCCGCATCAGAGACAGGATGCGGCGGCGGGTGGCGGTCGATGTGTCGGTATCGACGATTCCCGGCAGCCCGCGCCAGTAAAGCGGGTTGCCGTTGGGATCGGCAACGATGATCGGGAAATCGCTCTTGATGATGATCTGCTCGAAAAGGTAGTCAATCTCGGCGGCCTCGGGTGATTCGGCGGCGCGTTTCCACTGCCCGGCATAGGCATTGGCCAGACGGGCCTCGGAGGCCTTCAACTCATTGACCATCGTCTGCGTGGAGTAGACGAGGACCGCGGCGATCGCCAGCAGACCGATGAGGAGCAACCCTTTGAACGCCAGGGGAAGCCCGGTGTACCCGGACCGGTCATGGATCATGCGCCAGAGTCGTCGTTTCATCGTCCGTGTCCTGCCATCAAGTTCATTCGCGCGGGGTCGGCGTACCGGCCGGCCGGCGCACGGTCCATTATACGAATGAGCCCGGATGTCTGCACACGGCTGATTGCCGGGAGGGCAGGTTGACGATGTCGGCCCGGGAAGCGTCCCCTCCGACACGGCGGCTCAGGTGATCTCAGTCATGCCGTCCATATACGGCACCAGGACGTCGGGGATGCGGATCGTCCCCTTTTCGGTCTGGTAGTTCTCCCAGATGGCGATCATGGTGCGGGGCAGCGCCACGCCCGACCCGTTGAGCGTGTGCGGGAAGTAGGGCTTGCCGCTCCCTTGGGGACGCACCCGCAGGTCCATCCGCCGCGCCTGGAAGTCGGTGAAGGTCGAGCAGGACGACACTTCGAGCCAGGCGTCGACCCCGGCGGCGTACGCCTCGAGATCGTAACATCTCGCCGCGGCGAACGACAAATCGCCGGTGGCGAGCAGGCGCACTCGATATGGGAGCTTGAGCGCCTGCAGGATCGCCTCGGCGTCGGCGGTGAGCGCCTCGAGTTCGTCATCCGAGGTTTCCGGCGCGACGATCTTGACCAGCTCGACTTTGTCGAACTGGTGCACGCGCATCATGCCGCGCGTGTCTTTGCCGTGCGCTCCCGCCTCCCGCCGGAAACACGGTGTGTAGGCGACCATGCGCCGGGGCAGGCTCGCTTCGGGGATGATCGTCTCGGCACTGAGATTGGTCAGCGGAACTTCGGCGGTCGGAATCAAGAATAGATCGTCGGCATCGATCCGGTACATGTCCTCCGCCAGCTTCGGCAACTGGCCGGTCCCCTGCATCGCGCGCGGCGTCACTAGATAGGGGACGCGATGTTCGACGTATCCGTTTTTCGTGTGATGATCGAGCATGAAGTTGATCAGCGCCCGCTGCAACCGGGCGCCGGCACCCCGTAGAACCGTGAAGCCGGTACCCGAGATGTTGGCCGCCGCGGTCCCGTCGAAGATTCCCAGCTTCTCCCCCAACTCCCAATGCGGCGCGGGCGTGAAGGCGAACGACGGCGGCTCACCCCAGGATCGCACCTCGCGGTTGGCGGACTCATCGCCGACCGGAACATCGCCGTGGGGAATGTTGGGAATCCGCAACTGCCGGTCACGGATCTGCGTCTCGACGTCACGCAACTCGGTGTCGAGCGCCTGCGTGCGTTCCGAGACAGCGCGCATCTCGGCAATAGCGGCGACCGCGTCGGCTCCGGCCTTTTTCGCTTCCGAGATCGCCTGCGAGGCGACATTCTTCTCGTGCTTGAGTTTCTCGACCTCGCCGATCAGCTTGCGCCGGGTGGCGTCGAGTTCCAGAAGCTGATCGACCGCATCGGGTTCGTTCTTGTCGCGCGTGCCCTTACGGACACGGTCGGTATGTTCGCGAATGAATTTCAGGTCAAGCATGGCAGCGGTCTTTCGCGGGTGGGTGGACCGGAGACGGCCTCATGCGACCGGTCCCGTTCAGGGCAGCAGGTGATCAATCGCTTCGGTATCGTGACTCTCGACCGGGATGTCGCTGGGACGGCGCCGGTCGTCCAAGGGAATCGGCAGCGGCCGATAGCTGGGAACGATGTGCGCGAGCATGCCCAGCGACGTGGCACCGTCGCCGGTACGCGCGACGGCCAAGAGTTCGGTAACCTGCGATTCGAAATCCGACGCGGCATCATCGAACGCGTCGATGATCCAGATCTTCTCATGTTCGGACCGTCGCGGCACAACGTCGGAGCCGAAAAGCTCCTCGGTGATCTTCTCGCCCGGACGCAGCCCAATGAACTCGATCGGAATGTCCTCCTCGGGTCGTAACCCCGAAAGGAGGATCAGGTCGCGCGCCAAGTCGTAGACGCGCACGGGCTCGCCCATGTCGAGCACCAGCAACTGGCCGTTATGCCCGATCACTGCCGCGTTCAAGAGGAGGAGCGCCGCCTCACCGGCGGTCATGAAGAAGCGGGTCACATCCCGCCCGGTCACCGTGACCGGCCCCCCCACCCTGATCTGCCGCTCAAAGAGGGGGACGACCGATCCGTCGGAGCCCAGTACGTTCCCGAAACGGACACTGACGAACCGGGTCTGCTCCTCGGCGGCACGCCGCAACGCCAGAATTTCCGCGACGCGTTTGGTCGCGCCCATGACGCTGAAGGGCTGGACCGCTTTGTCGGTCGATATGTTGACGAACGTGTCGACACCGCGTTCCAGCGCCCAGTCCATCATGAAACGCGAACCGCCGACGTTGTTGATGATCGCGGCATCGGGAAAATGCTCGGAGAGCGGCACCTGTTTGTAGGCCGCCGCGTGGAAGATGACGTCGGGCACACGTTCGGCGAACAGCGCGTGGAAACGGCGGCGGTCGGTGATATCCACCAGCACACCCTCAATGTGAGGCGTGCTCTTCTGCCGCGACAACTCCTCCATGAGATCGTGGAGGGCGTTCTCGGCGCGATCGACCAAGTAGACTTCCGACGGGTCGAAACGCAAAATACGGCGCGCCAACTCGGATCCAATCGATCCGGCGCCTCCGGTAATCATCACGCGGCGCCCGGACAGCCACTCGGCCACCTTGGTGGAGTCGACCTCGACCGGCGAGCGGCGCAGGATGTCCTCGACACGGACGTTGCGCGCCTGCCTGACACTGACCTGCCCGTCGATGATCTCGCGAAGCGACGGTACGGTCTTGAACGGCACGCCGACACGGCTGCAGGCTTCGACAATACGGCGCATCTGCATTCCCGTCGCCGACGGGATCGCGATCAGCACCTCCTCCACCCGGAATCTCTTGACGGCCACTTCGAGTTGTTCGAGATCACCGACCACCGGAACGCCGTGCAGGCGCGCGCCGTGCTTCTTGGAATCGGCGTCGATGAACGCGACGGGCACCATCGGGCCGCCGGGGTTCTTGCTCAACTCGCGCACCAGCATTTCGCCGGCGTCACCGGCACCGAGGATGATGATGCGCCGGCCCCGCCGTAGGAACCGGGGGGTAAACTCACGCAGCACCCGCAATGCCACCCGCGAACCGCACAAGAATCCCATCATCAACAGCCAGTCAATGATGAACACGTAGCGCAGGTATCCGGAGACGCCGAAAAAGAAAATCGGCATCACCAGAAGCGTCGTACCCAGCGACACCGCTTTCAGGATAGAAACAAGGTCGTTCACCGACGCATAGCGCCACACACCGGAATACAGACGGAAGTAAGTGAACGAGGCGATCCGAACCAGGAAGACGAGCGGCAGCGTATTCCAGAACGCCTTCGCCGCCTCAGGCGG
The DNA here is from genome assembly GCA_035528515.1 of Acidobacteriota bacterium. Classification (GTDB taxonomy): domain Bacteria; phylum Zixibacteria; class MSB-5A5; order WJJR01; family WJJR01; genus DATKYL01. The sequence goes on from DATKYL010000398.1 coordinate 3,948, forward strand.
AATCGTACCGTCGAACCGCAGCCAGAAGGCGAGGTAGTATGCAAAGACGACACCGACCGCGTCAGAGGCCACGATCGCCAAACGGCGGCGGTTAATCCGGGTTCCCTCACCGTTGCCGTTGGAATCGGTCTGCAGTGAGGAAACCAGCCGGCCGCCGCTCATGAGGATCAAGAGGGCAGCCCAATGACCGACCAGCGCGACCCGCGAGTCCATGAACGGCCGCATCGGATCGAATGTGAAGATGGCCAGAAGCAGCGTGCCGAACGTGACCGCCTGGAACACCCGGTTCAGTTCCGTCGCGGATGAGGTGTGGTCCGATTTTCGATAAAGGCCGAAAACGCTGAAGAGGGCCAGCCAGCCGCTGACCATCCACCAAGCCGGACCGACATAGTCATGACCCGGCAGCCCGGCGCCGGGCACCGCCCCCTCGAAGTAATAGCGCAACCAGAAAACCAGGGCAAACGAACCCTGCAGCGCGACCAGGTCCCAGACCATCCAGCGCCAACGACCGAAGAACTGTATCAACAAAGTCAAGATTGACCGCTTCAAGTCTCTCTCGTCCCCCAATACAGAATAACAGGTGACTGGTCGGTTTACAACTGCGCAATCGCCAACGACCGCCCGCACGACCGGGCCACAGTAACATCTTGCGTAATAGGGACTTGCGCGACCCGTGGCTTCAGCGGCGGTGGGCCTCCAGAACAGCGACGAGCGTCTCGGTCACCTGTCTCACCTGCCGTCGGGTCATGGCCGGATACGAAGGGAGTGTCAGCACCCGCCGGTAGGCATCCTCAGTGACCGGGAACTGCTGGGGCTTCAGTCCGAAAGTGCGGCGGTAGTAGGTGAAGTGATGCAGTGGGATGAAATGCACGCCACACTCGATGCCGGCCTGTTTCAATGCGCTCCAGACCCGGTCGCGGCCGACTCTCAACTGCTCGATTCGGAGGAGAACCTGACAGAGGTGGCAGGATGACAGACTTCGCGCCGGCACAGCGGGCCATGCGATCAGGTCGCACCCCGCCAGACCGTCGCGATACCAATCGGCGATACGGCGGCGTTTGGCGATCAATCGGTCGAAGCGACGCCACTGTGACAGACCCAGAGCGGCGGCCACATCCGACAGGTTCGCTTTCCGACCCAACGTCTCGACATCGTACCGATACCCCTCCCGACCCGCGTCGGTTTCGCGCATCCAGGTCGGGCGGGTGATGCCATGATTTGCCAGGAGACGGGCACGTTCAGCGAGACGCCGCACGTCGGTGACGATCATCCCCCCCTCCCCGGTTGTCATGTTTTTAGTCGCGTAGAAACTGAAGACGGTCGCCTGAGCCCAGCGTCCGATCGGTCGATCGTGGTAGGTCGCCCCCAGCGAATGGGCCGCGTCCTCGACAATCACCATCCCATGCTGCCGGGCACTGCGTCGCAGAGCCGTCATCTCGCAGGGGATGCCGCCGATCCCGACAGGGACCATGGCCCGCGTCTTCTTCGTAATGCGTCGCGCCACCGCCACCGGGTCGATATTAAGCGTACCGGGAGTGATGTCGCAGAAGACCGGTCGCGCACCGGCGCGAGTGATGGCTTCCGCGGTGGCCGTGAACGTCATCGGAGTCGTGATCACCTCGTCGCCCGGGCCGATACCCAGCGATTCAAGGGCAATCTGCAAGCCCGCGGTCCCGCTTGACGTCGCCACCGCATAGCGCACACCGAGGCGTTCGGCCACCGCGCGCTCGAGTGCCGCCGTGACCGGTCCGGTCGTCAACCAGCCGCTCCGCAGAACCCGCATCACGGCCGCCATGTCCGCCCGGCTCACGGTCGGGCGGGAAAAAGGAATGTCGGTTTCGGCGCGTTTCCTCATTGTCCCGATTACTCTCACACTTCCTGCATACTACGTTGTTGCGCCAATCCACCAGACCAGAGCGGATATGAGAATTGTCGCCGCATAGTAGGTGACGGCGACGAGACGTATCGATCCGAGACGCTCATGTACCTCGTCGTAGAGATGCAGGCGATCACCGCGGAAGATTGAATGGCCTCGTAGCACTCTTCGGACAATGACGAAGATCGCCTCGAAAACCGGAATGCAGACAAAGAACAGGGGGATCAGGGAAATCCCTGTCGTCATGTTCCCGCCACCGGCTGTCACCGCGCGCAACGACAGGAAGGCCAATGAAAAACCGAGAAATAGAGAACCGCTGTCGCCGAGGAAGATTCCCCGCGACGGCGGGAAATTGTAGACGAGGAAACCGAGTGTCGCACCGGCAAGGATCCAGGCGGCGGCCGCGATCCCGACATCCCCGGCCGCGAAGAACCAGGCACCCAGAAATCCAAAGCCCAGACACGCACACCCTGCCGCCAGACCATCGAGGCCGTCGAACGCATTGAAGGCCTGTGGGAAGATGGTGAGCCAGCCGATACTGATGAGAACGTCGAGTGTCGCCGAACCGGTCAACGCAGAGGACCAGTCCATTGCGGATACCGCAACCGCCACCGCAAAGCCAACGAGGAGTTTGGCTCTGGGATCCAGCCTGTGGATATCATCGATCAAACCGACGGCAACGAGCAAACTGGCTCCCAGTGCCGGCAGCAACCACAGAGTTGTCTGCCCGTCCGCCGGGCGGTACAGGATCGCACCACCGGCGAGGGCCAGGATTCCGGCGATCCAAATAGCCAGTCCGCCGGCGCGGGCCGCCGGACGCGTGTGAGCGGAAATGGGACCGGGTAGATCGACCGCTCCGATCCGTGGCGCCAACACACGCACGATCGGTGTCAGAATCAGACTCAGGCCGACTGCCGCAATCGAGACAGTCAGGGCAGCATACACGCTCATCTTCGGAGGAATCCTTCGTGCGCTATCGCGCGCGGTATTCTTCGATCATCGTGTCGATGCTCTCGCACAACTCCTGCCGACGGCGTTGCGGAGAAAACAGGTCCATGACGCGCTGACGGGCATCTGCGCGCCGGGGCTCGGCGTATCCCCAAGCATCCCTGATCGCCGCCGCCGCCGCATCCGCCGTCAACGTCTCGAGATACACACCCGTGTCCCCGACGACTTCCGGGAGCGCGCCGCGACGCGTCACCGCCGGTATGCACCCGCAGGCCATCGCCTCCGCCGTGGACACTGAGAAACTCTCGTGCAACGATCCCTGAAAATACACCTTCGCTTCCCGGAAGCGCGCCAGCAACTCCTGCCCCTCCAGCGGACCGGTCCACGTCAGATTCGCGGGCCGACGCGCGACGAACTCCTCCCCCATGCGATCACGCGTCGGGCCCACCGCGACGAAGGGAAGATCGGGCAGGAGAGCAGCCGCTTGCCAGAACAATCGGAGTCCCTTGATCGTGATTGTTTCCCGGCTGAAATTGCCCACGGTCAGGACCGTACGGCGTGGTGTCTCCGGATCGAAATGAAATCGTGTGGTATCCACGGCGTGGTAGATCCGTCTGGTCCGATCCGCCATGTCCGGAACCAGATTGAGAGTTCCTTCTTTGGTCGCATCCGACACCGGGAGCAGAATGTCGGCGGCGCGCAGAACCCGCTGCAGCACGCGGCGTCGGATTGACCGTGGCGGAATCCCGTAGCGGACTTCCGGCACCCACGCCGCCTCCCAGCCGCCGACGATGATAGCGACCGGACGCCGGTGCCGGCGGGCCAGCCAGATAGCAGGCAGGGCATGCCGTCCCGCGAACCAGACAACGACGGCGTCGGAACGGCGGATTGCGCGTCGAAGCGCGGCCAGTGAGCCCCAGTTCTGCCAGACGAGGAAGGCCACGTCAAAACGACACTTTAGAAAAGCCACATCCTGACGCACGAAACTCCCGGGGATGCCGGGTGAGACGAGCAGGATCCCGCCCGGTGAAGATGCGTTCCCGGGTGCTGAACTCAGGTGAGTCCATTCATGGGTCATGCGTTTATGGGCCGACATGCGCCTTGCTCTCGCCGCAGATCAGCTGCAAATGCCGTCGTCTCGCCCAGCCGGCAGCGGACCGCAGATGAAACAGTGGGAACTTCACGCGACACATCATAGTCCGAAGGCGTCATTCAAGACCGGTACGACGTGGTTCCGGATGATTCTGGTCCACGTATACTCTCGTGCCGCAGTTTGCCGCTCGTTTTTCAGAGCCGGCCCATCGCGTGTCAAAAGGTCATCGATGGCGTGTTCAAATGCGTCCACTGTGTTGGGGACGAGCCGAATCAGATGTCGAAACGTCTGCAAATCCGGGAGATCGGTTGCCACCACCGCTAATCCCGCAGCCAGGTATTCGAACAGTTTGAGCGGTGTGACCGGCTTGGTGTAGGCATTCACTGCGAACGGTATCAGGCCCACCTGGAACCGGCGAAGCGCACCGGGTAGCGATTCCTGCGCAAGGGGCCCAGCCAAGTGGACGTTGGGAAGCTCCTGCAGGAGGCGCTCCCCCGCCGTGCCCCGGGTAGGCCCGATAAGCACGAACTGCCAATCCGGGCGGCGCGTAAAGAGTTCTCGGAGTAACCGAAACTCGACGAAGTCGTAGATGCTGCCAACGTACACAATGCGTGGCTCGGGTATTCCCGCGACAATTGCGTCGGGAGCACTGCGGTCATGGAGGAAGAACTCCGGCGCGCCGTTTGGAAACAGCGCCACCTGGTGTCTAACACTCTTCCTGCGCTTAAGGAGCGAGGGCGAGGTCGCGAATGCCACATCGACGTCCTTCAGGAGTGCGACCTCACTCTCCCAGCGATCCGGATGAAAACGGCCGTCAGAAGAGCACGTGTATTCATCGTAGCAATGATACACTCGACCGGCGTCGGGAAAGACACCGAACACCCAACGCTGCACCGGGTGATGGATCCACTGAATAAGTCGACGGGCTGTCGGAAAACGGCGGTTGAGAACGCCGCGGAGTTGTCGACGCAACATACGCCGATTCACGGCTGTGACCGCAGGCAATCTCGCGGCCGCGATTTCGTGCACGAGTAAACGGGGACGCACGACACACAGGCGCTCCGCCGGCATGCTGTCCTTCATGCGCAGGATTCCCGCGAGGAAGCGACGCGGTCGTTTCAGGGGGGAGACCACCAGATCGACCGGCCGGTCGACACAGATGACGGCCACGTGCGGCGGGAGTACCTCAGCGAGGGCATGGAACGCGTAGCGCCGGTTGGTGGTCTCCCAGACGCTGGGAACATGAATGAGGAGAACCGTATCAATAGCGCGCGTGCTGATCACCCACAACCCCACCAACGTTACCAGCCCTGTGCCGCGGTCGGACTCGGCTCTCCGGAGCGATGCTACGACGGTGGAACCCGGGCCGCCGGGCACTGACATGAATGACACAATCGAATCGCCCGGAGCCACTCGTGAGTATACAAGACGTTCAGTCACGATGCAACGGGCGCGCGGTCAGCCAGGCCACCAGACGTCGCGCCTCCGTGACCCCAAGGCGGGTACCGAAGAGTAACAGCAGTAACACTCCGGCCGCGGTGCCGCTCACGACGCGCAGCACGCTGTTGGCCCGCCATGTGAGTTCGGGGAAGAGGTGGCCGATGCCGACGCCGAGGAGGGCTCCCGCGGCGGCCACTCCAACGAGAGCGATACCGGATCGCGCCCATCCGGCCACACTCCCGTATGCCAGTTCGCGTCGCAGTAGGAACAGGAGTACGCCCGACGTGCAGGCTGCCGCGGCGGCCGTCGCCATCACGAGACCGCTTGCGCCCTGGACGCGCACGAGCCAAATGCTCAAGATCAGCTTCGTAACCAACCCTGTAACGGCCGCCATGAGGACCGGACGCCACTTCAGTGCTGCGTAGAAAACGCGACCGAGCACGGCACACAGAACCGCCGGTACAAGCCACAGGCCATACGCCCTGAGGAGTTGACCGGTAACCGCCCGGGAAGCGGAGTCGAACGCTCCCCGCTCCAGAAGCAGGGAGATCAATTCCTGCCCGAAGAATGCGAGCCAAACCGCCACCGGCAGACTGCCGATGAGCGCCCAACGGACGGCACGGTCAATGATCTGCCGGGCCTCCTCCACATTGCTCCGGTGGTATTTCTCCGATAGATAGGGCAATATGACGGTACCAATCGCCAAACCCCAGATCGCTACGGGAGGTGACGCAACCAGGGCTGCGTACTGAAGGGCTGCAATGGTTCCTGAGGACAAGTATGATGCCAGGTACCGATCGATCAACGGATAGAGAAAGCCGGAGGCGCCCAGCGCGAGAGTGACCATAATCCACCGGGGTCCACCACGTCCCGCCGACTCGAGGGAATCGGAGGACTCGACCGGCGCAGGGAGTGCAGGCTTTCGGCCGGAGGGCAACAGGTTCCAGAGGACCGCGGCCAGCGACCCTATCATGAATCCCCAAATGAGTGTCAGGGCACCGCCCTCAGGATGGACGGTCAGGGCGATTATCATCGCCGCGCTGGGCCACAGTGCCGCTACACCCGATCGAACAAATCTCTTCTGGGCGAACAGTCTGCTACGCGTGAGCGCTTCGGCGGTTGCCACCACGACGTACGCGG
>DATKYL010000399.1:0-4501 GCA_035528515.1 Acidobacteriota bacterium
GTCCGATCTGACGCTGTCCACCGCCCCGGGCGGAACGTTCAACGCCGGCTGGCTCGGCTGCTCGAGCTGCCACGACCCGCATGGTAACGCGGGTTTCCGGATGTTGAACGACGCCGGCGCCATTCAGGCGGGCATCTTCACCTTTGCCAACGCGCAGCCGACGGCGGAGGGTATCAGCCTCCGGACCGGGTCGGAAACAAACGGCAACCATACGGCCTACCAGGCCGGCATGAGTCTGTGGTGTGCCAACTGTCACGACGACTACCACAACACGAGCTATCCGACCGTCTTGAAGCACCCGTCGGGCGCGGCTATCGGTGCCAGCATCTCGCTGCTCTACAATGCCTACAACGGCACCAGCGCTCCCTCCGGTGGTTTGCCGGCGTCGGCATATCTCGCGGACGTACCGTTCGAAGATGCCGCCGTCACCACGTCATCGACGGCTGGTCCGAGTGCGTCCTCGAAGGTCATGTGTCTCACCTGCCACCGTGCTCACGCGACGAGCGCGCCGGATGCGGGTCGCTGGGACTTCCAGATCGTCGGTCCTGCGGAAGACGGAGTCGAGTCCGGTTCGTACGCGATCCCGAATCCGTACGACGGCTACCAGCGTTCGCTCTGCAACAAGTGCCACGTGAAGGACGATGATGATGAGTTGGTCGACTTCACGCCGACACCGTAACGACTGGTAGGCCGGCTGGGATTTGATTCCCGGTTGTGTTATACTGAGGTCAACAGACAAGACGCCCGGGCAGCCCTGCACGGGCGTCTTGTTACGATCGGAACGGATATGAGATTGGTGAGGGGACATCCCGGCCTTCCGGACATGACGACGTGCCGGTGTGCGTGGTGGGCCGCCGGGATCCTCCTGGTCGTTCTGTCGGCGATGCAGGCCGGGCCGGCAGCGGCGGCGCTGCCGCCGCAGATCGTCGTATACCTCGATCAATACATGCCCGCCACGGCCGTGATGACCCTGACCTTGCAGGATGTGTCCCTGGTCGGGGAGGGCGCTGACGTGCCACTGGAGCTGGCCCCCGGCGGACTCTCGCTCACACAGCCGCCGGCGCGCCAGGTGCGGCTGATCGATCAGACGGTTCCCGCCGGCCGCTATCGGGGCATGCGATTTCGACTGAGCATTACCTATGCGATGAACGACACGACGGTCCGCGTTGATACCCTCAACACGTTTCTGGACATGGAACTGCCTCTCGATCAGGGCGATATCGCTCCTTTGTTCCTAAGCCTGCATGCCGTGGGCACGGAGGGCGACGAAGGACGGGCGGTGGTGGACATAGAGATCATGGAGGCCCGGATACCCCCGTTCAACTCACTCCTCTTTGTCTCGAACGAAGAATCGAACAATGTCAGTGTCATTGACAGAGTTGCAGGCCGGGTTGTCGATGTCCTCACCACAGGTGAGCGGCCGGCGGGAATGACGTTCTCTCGCTTTACCCGGGAACTATTTGTCGCCAATGCCGGTGATCATACAGTCACGGTGTTCGATGTGACGACGCGCCAACTCTTACGACGACTCAGACTCGATCTGGGTGATGAACCGACGCGCCTGGCCCTGTCCCCGGACAGCCGGTTTCTGTACGTGCTTGCCACCGGCTCCAACAGCCTGGTCGTGTACGACGCCAACTCGAATCAGGAGTCCGGCCGCTTCTCGCTGGGGTTGCAAGCGGTCGGCCTGGCGGTCGATCCCGTCGCGGGCTGGGTCTATATCAGTAATGAACTGTCTGATAATATCAGTGTGTTTGATCCGATTCAGCAAATGGTGGTGACGACGATCCCGGCCGGGAGCCTCCCGACCGAGCTGGTCTTTGTTTCGCCCGACAATCTCCTGTGCGCGGCATCCTCCGGGCAACGGGTCGTGACGGTCCTCAGCAGTACCGGGAACCTGCAGGCCACCGCCGGGTTGTGCGCGGTCGCCCACGGTCTGGCCTACGATCGGGTCGGCGGAACGGCATACGCCTCCATCGCCATGTGTAATGAACTCGCGGTCTTTCAACCGGCCAACGGGCTGTCCCTGGGAACAGTCCCGCTGCCGGGCCAGCCCGGTCTTTTGACCCTGGATCCCGAAAACCGTACCCTGCTGGCAGCGCTTCCCGAGCAGGATCGTATCGTGATTGTCAATTTGACGGGAAACCGGGTGGTTGCGGTCGTCGATGTGGGGCGTCGGCCGTATATGGTAGTGGTGGCCCTATGATGACCGGCGCAGCAGCACCGCGTAGTATGTTCGGATGCATCTGCCTGTGGCTGGTGTCGGTCGCGGTCGGCATCGCGCTCCCGGCAGCTGCGGCCTGGGCCCTGCCTGACAACCTATCCGGCGGCATTCAGTTGAGTGCCGCCACCGGCAAAACGGACGGCGACGGACGCTCGTCGCTGAGCCAACGGTACACGGTCAACTGGAACAAGCGCTTTCTGCCGTACCTGACCGCGCGCGCCGCAATGAGTTACGATCGGTTTGGCACCGAGATCGGCGATGCCGGCAGTATCTGGAGAGAACAAATACAGCCCGTCGGGGAATTAGGATGGGACCATCCTCTGTTCACGGCCGCCGCTACTGTTCTCCGTCACGAGTCCCGTACCCAGGACGATCGGACCGCGATCGTCCGGAAACACCTCGGCCTGAATCTCCGTACACGCCTTATCAGATATCCTATTCTCACCCTGCGCTTCGACAGCGATGATATCTACAATAAGCTCAACCGCGACGATCGGGACACGCGCGAACAACGCCTCCAGGCGGGCTTGTCGTACACCGTGTCCGGTCACAGCCTGTTCTACAACTTCACCCGGCGTGACAGCGACATTCGCTCCCAGGACGCCGAAATTGACGAGCGGACGCACCTGTTCCGCTGGGATCAGGCCACCAACGTTTTCAACTCGCGGCTTCGCGTGATCACCGGCTACAACTTCAGTCACCGGGAGCAGACGAGCCGGCGGGAGGATACGACTGCCGCGTGGCGGCCGATCGCGGTGGCCGCGGCCCTCTACGCCGAGGATGCCTCCCCGGAATTTGGCCCGCTCGACAGCGCCCGGACGCTGGCCGACGGCAACATCGATGACCAGGCTCTCCCGACGATCGACATCGGCCAGAACCGAACCGATCAGAATCTCGGCGTCGATTTCGGGTTCACCCGCACGGTCCAGGGTATGTACATCTACACCGACCGTCCTTCGGGTCTCGGCGTGACCTGGTCCGTGTATTTGTCGAACGACAATCTGACATGGGAGCGCCTGACCGCCGACGTGCGGGTAGGCTTCAACACCAGCTTCAGCCGCTACGAGATCTTCTTTGATGCCGTGCGGACGCGCTATCTCAAGGCGGTCAAGGGCGGACTCAACGATGTTCTCACCGTCCTGGTCACGGAGATCGAGGCGTTGGAGGAGTCCGGCCCCGGGGAACAGACGCGTGCCCAGACCTCCCACCAGGCCAACGCCGCGATCACGGTTGCGCTGGCCGAAGAGCTGCAGACGAGTGTCGACCTGCATTATCGCACCGAGCCGTCGAGCGAATTCAGCGACGGTCGTGATCAACTGTTCTACGGGGCCTCGCTGCGGCATACGCCGTCGAGCGTATTCATGCAATCGGTCGACTATCAGGCGGGCTGGGAGGAATTTCAGAGCGGTGCAAACAGGCTCTCCACCGCCGCCCTGTCCTATGCGCTGATTGTCAATCCGCTCCAGACGGTCAGGTTCACTCTCTCCGGGGCCGCGCAACGGAGCACCGAGGACGGGGTCGAGCAGCAGCAAACCCGCAGCGCGCAACTACGCTCCACCGGTGCCGTCCTGCGCAACCTCAGCGTCTCCGCCGACGTCGGGTTCTCCCGGGCCGATCAGAGTCTGACGAGTCAGACGTTCGATACATGGACATACCGAACGGGTCTTGATGTGGGGATCACGCGCTGGTTGGACGCCGTGGTCACCTATCTGTATCAGAGTAGTCAGGATGTCCAGATCGATCGCTTGCGGATACGCCGACAGGTTACGGTGAATACGACCCTCCAGGTGAGTCGCAGCATTCTGTTGCGCGGCAGCGTGGCACGATCTGAGGACAACGGGCGAGACTACATGTCCCAGGAATACAGCGGTGTCTGGCGGCTCAGCCCCAAGACGAGCCTGTCTGCTTTGGCGAGCATTATCGACGGTACCAGCGGAGTCCAGGCCCGCCGCCGGTCCGTCCTGGTGAACCACAAGCTCAATCCCCGTACCACGGTGACCGTGAGTTACACGGACACGGAGACCGAAGGCGTGAGCACGAGAACGACGAACGCTTTTCAGGTTGGCATGCGGACCGGGTTTTGATAGGTTGCGAAATATGAGATCAATACGAACCACGATGACGGCCGTCGTCGTCCTCTTTCTGGGCGGCGTCATCGGCTGCGGTGGCGGGATGACCACGTTCCTCCATCACGAATACAACTTCGACTTCATCGAACGGGTTGCAATCGTGCCGTTGGATAATCTGTCGGACGACCGCGGCGCCGGCGCCCGGTCG
>DATKYL010000400.1:0-5245 GCA_035528515.1 Acidobacteriota bacterium
CATCGGCACGATCGGGAAATGATAGCGGCCGTTCCCGAAGAAGACGAAGTGGATCGCCACCCAGTAGAGTATTGTGAGGGAGATCATCACCGCCGGACCGTTCCGGGGCCGCCCCGAAGTCAGGAAGAACAGAGCACCCCGTCCCGCCAACAGGATAAAGACGAACCAGACCCCCTGCATCAGAACCGCGAGCACGACATACTGATCGGTGCGGCCATCGCCCGCCGCGCGGGTGATTTCATACCGCAGCGCTTCGGTGTCCGATCCCAGCAGGTATGCCGTCTTCAGAACACCGCGCCCGAGGAAGTCGACCGGGTGTTTGACGATATGATCGAACGCCAACCCATATCCGATCCGGTCGTTGCGCGCCTCCTGCGCCGGGTCCCAGACATTCATCATCGCCGGATCGGGATCGTGGTAGGTCATCCGTGACATCGGGTTGTTGCCGATGTACAAATTGTGACCGTTGGCGGTCGAGATCGTGAACCGTCCCAGCTCGTTGTAGTTACGGATGCACCACGGCACCACCACGCCAACCGAGACAACGACCAACAACAGCCACCGCGTCGCTCTCGCCGGTCGGGAACCATCCTCCGACATGAAAAGGGGGATCATCAGAAGTGGATAGAGAAGCGATAGCGACCGTGTCAGGGTCGCCAATCCGAGAATGATCCCCGCGATGGCAATCCGCCAAACGGGAGCGCGAACGCCCGCCGGATGAACCACGATTACGATCGCGAGCAGGAATAGAAACGTGAACAGAGGTTCCGAACAGAGAACATTCGTGAACAACACTTGGCTGGGCAGCACCGCCACGATCACCGCGGCCCAGCGCGCCTTACTTTCCCCCCAGGCGGCCCGGATCAACAGATATGTCAGCCAGACTATCCCGGCACCAAACAGGACATTGGCGAAGGTCCCGGCTTCGGGTACACGCCCAAACACCAGGTAGAGACGGGACAGGAAAAAGGGCCAGCCGGGCGGCCAGAATGCCGTCGGATATATGCCGTTGCTGTACTCTCCTTCAACCGCCCATGTCCAGGCGCGATCATCATAAGCTGCAAAGTCCATGTGCAGGTTAATCGGAATCGCGAGAACCGCGATCAGACGAAGAAGTGCACCGGCACCAATGACGGCAGTCAGAAAAGTGCGCGCCGAAACGGATTGCAGACACAAATCGACCCGGCTGAGGATACGCAGGAATGAGCGGTAACCGACGAGCGCGATCCCCGGAATCGCCAACGCGACGATCATGGTGCGGAGGGCGAGCCACGACGCCGACAGCACATGACCATCCGGACTCAATCCCCCAAGCAACCTCATCCACGAGTCGAACAGGACAAGGGCGCTGAGCCCGAGCGCGATCAGCACCAGGCCGACCGCGATTCTAAGAGTTGAGAGTCTTGACATCTATTGTAGGGTGGGCTCCGCCCACCATTCACTCAACACTCTTGCACGCGTGGGCTCCGCCCACCACCCTATTTAACCGTCCCGCTCGTACAACGCCGCGCAATCCTCAAGGCGTGTCCCCTTGTCGTCGGTGACGGCGAACGTCGCCGGACCCCACATGGTCACCCCGGCATGGGTACCATCCTTGCCGATCAGATAGAACTTGAGACCGAAGTTCGGCCTGCCGTCGTCGTGCAACAAGTGCTTCTCGGTCGTGTGCGCCGCCACCCGTCGCAGCACCTCGATCCCGGCGTCTTTGGGTGACATGCCGTTGCGCATCAGTTCGACCGCCGCGAAGCTGCACAGATTCTGGAGATTCGCCTCTCCCCGTCCGGTGCTCCCGCACGAACCGATCGCGTTGTCGACATACAATCCCGCGCCGATGATCGGTGAGTCGCCGACGCGTCCGGGGATCTTGAACGCCAACCCGCTGGTCGTAGTCACGCACGAGATGTCGCCGTTGGCATTCATCCCCGCGCAGTGGATCGTCCCGGTCGGACGGCCGAAACGCCGCGCCACCTCGGGATCGAGCTGGTCATCGGGGGGCGGGATCCAATCGTCCTTCTCCGAAAGCGATTGTTTCCAGTACAGCCAGATCTTGCGCGCCTTCTCCGTCAGAAGCTCCTCTTCGGTGAATCCCTGGGCCCGGGCAAACTGGAGCGCGCCGTATCCGACTAAGAGCACATGGTCGGTCTGCTCCATGACCAGCTTGGCCACTTTGGAGGGGTTGCGGATCTTCTGCAACGCGGCGACCGCCCCGGCGCGATGGGTCGGCCCGTGCATCACCGCCGAATCGAGTTCGACCACACCGTTTTCATTCGGCAGCCCGCCGAGCCCGACCGAGGTATCCTCCGGATTATCCTCGACGATATTGACCCCGGCGACCACCGCATCGAGTGTGTCGGCCCCTTCGAGCATCATCTCATAGGCCCGGCGGGTGGTCTCCTGCCCGTTGGCCGACGAGACCGCCTTGACCGGGAACCGGCCCTTTGAGGGGAGCTTCTGAGCCGCGAGTGTCTTCTGGTCCGCGAGAGCCTTCTGACCTGCCAGGAGTGGTAATCCGGCGACAGCCCCGGCTGACGCGGTCAGGAACCGGCGGCGGGATAGATGCGATTTCGACATGCACACCTCCTTCGTCGGCGCTCAGGGTAGGGCACCGGCAGATCGGCAACAAGACCTAAGTCACAGCGGGAATACCCGTTGGAGGCGGCAGCCAAAGGAAGAACCCGCGGGTCACGCCGGTCCGGCTAACCTAATCACGCAACCCCCGTCAAACAGGGTGGGAGGCCAGAACCGGCGTCCCCCTGAGTCTCATCAGGTCCAATGCTCAAACCGCCTCAGGTTTCAGGGGTCTCCACCCACGAGGCGAGCCGGGGAGCGCACCGACAGCGCTCCCCGGCGTTGTTTTGTTGGCCCCCATGACTGGACGCGGTTTGCCAGGAGGCATGAACCGGTCACAAAGGAGATCACATAGGCGTGCGGAACGTACTCGCGGACGGATGCCTTCGCACCGTAGAACCGTGAGGTACCCGGTTTCGACTCTCCGGTCGGTGATGCTACTCCCGGACCAACTCCACACGTCGATTCTGGGCGCGTCCCAATTCGGTGCCGTTGTCGGCCACCGGCTTTGATTCGCCGAACCCCGCTGTCTTGAGGCGGGCGGCATCCACGCCGCCGGCCACCAGGTAAGCCCTGACAGAATCAGCCCGCTCCTGGGAAAGCGCCAAATTGCGCACGTCAGAGCCGATGGCATCGGTGTGTCCTTCGATGGTCAGCGTCCAGTCTGGTTCACTGCGCAGCAGATTCAGCACCTCATCCAGCACCGGTTTGGATTCCGGCCGGATGACCGCGGAGTTGAAATCAAAGAGAATCCCATAGAGTCGGGCCCGTTTGTCCGCGCTGAGCTTCCTTTTCAGCTCACCGCCCACGGAGCCGGACCAGTGAGGGCAGCCACCGACGTCGGCGGAGATCTTCGTGCCGTCCCAGGTGCCGCTCGGCGCCCCTGTCTCACTGCCCAAGTGCCACCAGAAACCCCGGAACGACTTGCCATCGGGGGCAAAGACCATCACCGCCGGGCCATAGTCATCCGGACCGCCCGCTTCCCGCCAGGTGATCTTCATCACGCGACCTTCAACAGTGCCGTCGAGGAGACCGCCATCGTATTCATAGCAGCCGACCAGGGCCGTACCCTGCTGCCGGACATGGAACTCGGCGTAACTGCTTTCGTACGTTCCCGAGATATCTGCCTGCGTCGAGAGGGTCGGCCTCTCACCGAGCCCACGGAAGGAGAAGAGTTCGGTCCATTCCGGGCTGCCCTGATTGGTCAGGATCGTGAGCCGCACCCAGCGAGCCGGCGCCTTATCGGTTGCCGGAAAACTCTGCTGGTCGGTCTGGTCGGCCAGCGTGACCTGGAGCACAGGAGTGAAACCCGCTTCCGGCGAAGTCGTGGAAACCTCCACCAGGATGTCCTTGGCGCCGGCACCCTCCGCGTCCACCGACGCGTTATCGAATTCGAAACGTTCCAGAGTGCTTGTCCCGACCAACTCGAAGACAAAGACATTGTCGTTGATGCCACCGGACTCACAGGCCCAGCCGCTCTGCGGACTGTCATCCAGCAGATTCTCGGCGTTCCAGCCACCATACGTGGGCGGCACGATCACCGCGCAGGCGCCCTCCTGCAATGAGAGCATGTTGACAGGTTCCCCGCTCGCCGGGACCGCGGCCATGACTATACCGACGGCAAGGAACACGCTGACGCTAACCACGCCATGATTCTTCATCATTTCACCTCCTCATCCGCCGGCAACATACTCTCTCGGTCCGCAATTGTCGACTGGGTATCTGCCACCCGCCTGTTGGGACGTTGAGCCGCGAGACCGGCGAGACAGGGCGGGCCTTGCAGGAGATGATCAGGTGCCGGAGGACTGAGTGCCACAGGGTCAATACCGCCGGGAAAGAGCGATCTGCCCCCGGAGAACTGGTCCACTCATGTTAGTCTCTGGCAGGCCGGGAAAGCGGTAAAGGATGAGTCAGAAGCGGTTTACCCCGTACCAAGCCGTGGCCAACCTCTGACAGGCCAACAAGTTCCACACTACCCCAGTGCTCTCGGATTCAGTGACAGGAGAGCATCTGTTCACACGGGGTACTTGCAGGAGAAAGCCCGCGAGCCGGAACAAGCGCAGCCTCATGGCGGACAGGCGTCGCAGAACTCAGCGGCTGACCTGTCTGTACGACTTGTTAGGTTAGTCCGGCGACCGCGGGGACGCCTACTTGCTGTTTCTGGGCTTTCTTCCGCTGGTCGGCATTCAGGATTGCCTTGCGCATCCGAATCGCCGTTGAGGTCAGCTCGACGAGTTCTCCGGCGTCGATCCATTCGATCGCCTGTTCGAGCGACATCCTGCGCGGTGTCGCGAGTGCGACGCCGAGATCCTTGGTGGATGAGCGATGGTTGGTCAGGTTCTTGCGTTTCGTGGGATTGCAGGAGAGATCGTCGGGTCGGGAATTCTCGCCGACAATCTGACCGGCATAGACACGCTCGGTCGGTTCGACAAAGATGACCGCGCGCTCTTGGAGGCCCTCAATTGAATATGCCGTCGCCGGCCCGGTTTCCATACTGACGACCGAACCGCGATTGCGCACGGCAACCTCCCCACGCCAGGGACCATACCCGATCGAGCGCGATGACATGATTCCGAGGCCGCGCGTGTCAGTCAGGAATTCGGTCCGGTAGCCAATCAGGCCGCGCGTGGGTACTTCGAATTCGAGCCGAATCACATCGGTACCGGCATTCTCGATG
>DATKYL010000401.1:0-3049 GCA_035528515.1 Acidobacteriota bacterium
GCAAGGGCCGCACCACTCAGCCCAGAAATCGACGAGGACGGGAATGTCGGAGTCCAGTACCTCGGTCTTGAAACTTGCATCGGTCACTTCAATCGGCTTTGTCATTCTCCCTCCATTGCCCTCAATGAGCTTATCATGTGCGCGTGTCGAAATCAATCATTCTCTGCGATTTGGGCAAGGCATTCGATCCAACGACGGCAATCGCGACATCCACCAGTGATCGGGCATGGTCCGTCGCGCTCGCCTTAGTACGAACACGATGGTCGCTGAATCGTTCCCGCCGATCATGTCTGAAAGTCAGAATGGTCTCCCGGGATCGCGGGCGGCGGCGAGGAGATCCTCACGGCCTACGGTCCACAACGCGGTCTGATTGGCAGGCCGATCGACCAGACCGGCGGGGATCACGGCACCGACCAGAAAGTGCGATCCGACCACGAGAACGATCCCGGCAGGACCGGACAACCGGAGCGCGGTCCGCCACGCCCACCGGGGAGAGTCCTCCCAATTGAACGGCCGATTGAGGGATACGGCGATGCGTTCCATCTCTTCCCGCTCGATTCCGTCGACGGTCGGGAGCGGACATCCCACCCAGTGGCTCATGACGGGCGCCAGCGCAGCCGCCATTGCGGCGTAATCCTTGTCGGCGCGCGCTGTGAACAGAACGACGGCCTGGCGCAGGGGGAAGATTGTCTTCCACGTGTCGGCGACGGTGCGGACGCTGTCGAGATTGTGCGCCGCATCGTAGACCACGGTCGGATGTCCACGGATAATCTGGAACCGCGCCGGCCAGTGCACTGCGCCGAGGCCGCGACGAATCGCCGTAGCGGGGATTGCATAACCCAGCGTCGATAGGAGCGCAACGGCAGCCAGAGCGATGGCGCAGTTGGATTGCTGGTGAATACCGGGAAGTGCCATCCCCCAGCGCCCGCTTACCGGAGGCAGCACGCCCCCCCCGGCCCGATCGTCCAGGATTTCATCGGCTTCCCAGAGGGGGGCGGATCGTTTCTCCGCAATCGCGCCGATGACATCACGGGCCTCACGCAAGAGCGGGCCCACGATCAGGGGAACGCCCGGGCGGATGATTCCGGCCTTTTCGCGCGCAATCCGCCGTGGTGTTCGCCCCAGCAACCGTTCGTGATCGAGGGCGATACGGGTGATAATCGTGAGACTCGAAGGAAGAATGCTCGTCGCATCGAGCCGTCCCCCGAGACCGACCTCGACGACCGCAACGTCCACCTTGGCACGGGCGAAAGTATCGAACGCCAGCGCTGTGGTCGTCTCGAAGAACGAGTAGTCGCCCCGCCGGATGTGCGGCCAGTGCGCCTCAATGAATGACGTGACTCGGCGTCGTGAAATCGGTCTGCCTGACAGATGAATGCGCTCACGGAAGTCGCGCAGGTGGGGCGAGGTAAAACGCCCGACCCGATACCCGGCGGCCCGCAGGATCGCATCCAAGAGTGCGCAGACCGAACCCTTGCCGTTGGTTCCCGCAACGTGGATCGAGACAAAGTCCTGCTGCGGATCCCCCAGATGACGGCACAGGCGGGTGATGTTATCGAGCCCGAGTCGGATGCCGGCGAACTCGAGGGAGTACAGGCGGGAAACGGCGTCGCGGTATGTCACGGATGGAAAGGTAACAGGCGGTCAGGGGAGACACGCGTCAGGATCGTCCCTCAGGGGTGCTTCCATTTCCGTCACCGGCCGGCACAGTGGCGCCGATCCGGTTGGCGATGCCGGAACCGGGACCGCACAAGAAGGTCAGAAGAGTGATGATCGTCGGCCGCAACTCGCCACGGGGGACAATGCGGTCAAGAAAGCCGTGCTCGAGAAAGAACTCCGAGCTTTGGAAACCTTCGGGCAACTCCTGACGAATCGTATCCCGGATGACGCGCGGACCGGCGAAACCGAGTTGCGCCCCCGGCTCGGCAACGATCACATCCCCCAGCGAGGCATAGGAGGCCATCACGCCGGCGGTGGTCGGATTGGTCAGGACGGAAATGAAAGGAATCTTCGCTTCGGACAGCTCAGCCAAAAGCAGGCTTGTCTTCGCCATCTGCAAGAGGGAGAGAATCCCCTCCTGCATGCGGGCCCCGCCGGAGCAGGAAACGATAACCAGCGGAATCTGCCGCGTCATCGCCCGCTCGATGGCACGCGCCACTTTCTCGCCGACCACCGAGCCCATACTGCCGCCGATGAAAGCGAACTCCATGACCCCGAATGAGACCTGGATTCCGCCGATCGCTCCGACACCGCAGACGATCGCATCGGCAAGCCCGGTCTTTTTCTGGGACTCGGCGATCCGGTCGGGATACTTCTTTTTGTCTTTGAACTTGAGCGGATCGCGCGCCACCAACCCCCGATCGTATTCCTCGAGCGCACCGTCGTCGAGCAGCAGGCGGATGTAGTCGGAGTGGCGGATACGGAAATGATAGCCGCAGGCCTGGCAGACCCAGAACGAGCGCTCGAGTTCACGGGCGTAGATGATCTCCCCGCACCCCTTGCACTTGGTCCAGAGCCCGTCGGGGATCTCGCGTTTAGTCTGGCGGGTCAGTCCGGCTTTGGCCTTACGGAACCATTCCATCTGTCTATGGCACCTCGGCGATCAACGGTTTGAACAGGATTAGCGCGTCGCCGCGCGGCCGCACGTAGTAATTGCGTCGCCGCCCAATGCGACGATAACCAAATCGCCCGTACATTGCCAGCGCTGCGGTATTGGTGCCACGGACATCGAGAACCGCGCCGAAGGCCCCCCGCCGGAGACCCTCCGCTTCCGCGGCGGCCAGGAGCCGCCGCCCGATGCCTCGGCGCAGGGAATCGGGCGCGACCGCGATGTTGTGGATCTGGACCTCGTCGGCAACACACTGGGCACACAGGTATCCCAGGGGTTCGTCTTGCTCGTTGGCTAACACGAGGTTAAACCGATTCCGCTCGGCCAGCATCTCCCGAAAAGCCGATTCCGGCCAGGGGTCCCCGAAGGACGCCCGCTCGATCAGGACCACAGCGGGTACATCGGCCTCCGTCATCGGCCGGATCTGTCCTGATCGATGCG
>DATKYL010000402.1:0-2861 GCA_035528515.1 Acidobacteriota bacterium
CGCCAGGACCCGGACGTCATTCTCATCGGTGAGGTCCGTGATCTGGAGACAATGATGATCGCGCTGACGGCGGCGGATACGGGTCACCTGGTCTTGACGACCCTGCACACGGTCAACGCCATCGAGACGATTTCCCGTATCATCTCGTTTTTCCCGCCCCACCAGCACCAGCAGGTTCGTCTGCTGCTGTCGGGTACTCTTTCGGCCGTGATTTCACAGCGGCTTCTGCCGCGCTCGGACGGCCCGGGACGTATTCCCGCCATCGAGGCGATGATCGGGACCGCCGCGATCCGTGACGCGATTCTCGATCCCGACAAGACAGCCATGATCTACGACCTGATCGAGAGCGGCAGCACGCAGTACGGCATGCAGACGTTCGATCAGTCCATCATGAAATGGTATCGGGAGAACGTGATTTCCTACGACTACGCGATCTCCAGCGCGACCAATCCGGATGATTTCGATCTGCGGCTGCGCGGTATTACGGGTGCCGCCGATCGCGGCTGGCGGGAGTTCGAACAGAAGAAGGCCTGATCCGGAAATCCCAGCTGCGCTTTACGGTCCGGGCGTCTCGGGCGGAGGCGTCTCCGGTATCCCGTCGGCTTCATCGGGTCGCTCCCCCTGTGCCGGACGGGCCTTGGACTCGGGGGTCTTGATCGCAATCCGATCGATCATGTCATCGAGGTAAAGGAAGCGGTCGGCTCGGAGTTTCAGCTCCTCAGCCAGGGCATGCCGGAAGAAAGCAACCTGGACCCGCAAACCACACGACTGGACCTGCTCGACCGCCTCACACAGATCCTGATCGCCTGAGACAATCGTCGCCCAGTCGAACGTGTGCCGCATGCCGTTGGCGACCAGCTCAGTGGCCAGAGCCACGTCAACGCCCTTCTCCTGCCATTCGCGTCGTCCATTGGCGGCGATGGTCTCATGCAGCGGTTTGACCCGCACCTTGAACCCCAAGTACCCCAGTTTCTTGAAGAAGCCGAGCTGCTCCGCGGTCGCGTTGGGGGGGGCGGAGGCATAGTAGAAGGTGCGTACCAGATCGAAGCCCGATGACAGCTCATCGCGCAGCCGCTGAAAGTCCACCCGCATGCCACGCGTGAACCGATCGGATTCGTGGTAGAGGTTCGAGCCGTCGATGAAAATCATCATTCGTAGCATGACGCCTCCCGCAAGCGACCCGGTGCATGGTCGGTCGGTCCCGAGGCCGGATCAAGGTCTTTATGTGTGGTCAAATTATCTGGACGGGGGCCTTTCGTTTTTGTTCGTTCTTTCTGCGCTGCCCTTGGAGATCAGGGGGCGGCCGAGCGAGAGGACGCGACATCCCGGATGTGAGTCCCGGCGGCGGACGAGGCCCGCATCCCATGGGCCCAATACGGAGGCACAACAGCTTGAGGGGATTTGGACATGCAGGTATGCGATTACTGCGGCGAGGACTTAGTAACCGCTCCGTATCGCCGGAGAGGACGCTCGTATTGCTCCCGAACCTGTGCCGAAGAGGATGAGTTCAGATCGTCGGATTCCGACGAAGAGATTGACGACGAAAACATACCTGAAGAGGAACAAGGGTCTCTTCTGTAATTTCCTGGTTGCCCGGGCTGGGTCCCCCTTGCACGGGTGTCCGTCGGCGGCCGTTGCCGGCGCGATCCCGGGCGCTCGACCGGCGAGGATCGCGGGCGGTATTGCGACGGATGGGTCGGACCTGAGCCGTCCCCGGATCCCGAGTGGATCGCATGTTCAAGAAGATCCTGATTGCCAACCGTGGTGAGATCGCGCTGCGCATCATTCGCGCGTGCCGTGAACTCGGGGTGTCGACGGTGGCGGTCTATTCGGAGCCGGACCGGGAGTCTTTGCATGTTCGCTTTGCCGATGAGGACGTTTGCATCGGACCGGCGTCGCCTGCCCAATCGTATCTCGATCCGAAACGCATTGTGGCCGCCGCTGAAGTCACCGGTGCCGATGCGGTTCATCCCGGTTATGGTTTTCTGGCGGAAAACGCGGAGTTCGCCGAGATCCTCAGCGAGTGTGCCCTCGGTTTTATCGGGCCGATGCCGGAGACAATCCGGCAGATGGGCGACAAGGCCCTCGCCCGCCGGATGATGCAGGAGGCCGGAGTGCCGGTCCTGCCGGGTTCGGACGGGTCGGTGGCCGATGCCGCCGCCGCCGCGCGCGTGGCCGACGCGATCGGCTACCCGGTCATTGTCAAGGCGGCGGGTGGCGGTGGTGGCCGGGGTATGCGTATCTGCCGCAGTCCCGAGGCGTTGCCGCGTCTGGTTATGGCGGCGCAGGAGGAGGCCCGGATCGCCTTCGGTCGGGCCGACGTCTATATCGAAAAATACCTGGAAAACCCCCGGCATGTGGAGTTTCAGATTCTCGGCGATTCCTACGGCGCGATTGTCCATCTGGGAGACCGTGACTGCACCATCCAACGGCGCCATCAGAAGCTGATCGAGGAATCGCCTTCACCCGGCATCGATGATGAGACGCGCGGGCGCATGGGCGCGATCGCCCTCCTGGCTGCCGAAGCCGCCGAGTATCGGTCGGCCGGAACGGTTGAGTTTCTCGTCGACGTGACCGGCGAATTCTACTTCATGGAGATGAACACGCGCATCCAGGTCGAGCACCCTGTGACCGAAGAACAAACCGACATCGATCTGGTCAAGCAGCAGATTCTGATCGCGGCCGGAGAGCCGCTCGGGATGACACAGTCGCAGATCATCCCGGCCGGGCATACGATCGAGGTGCGCATCAATGCCGAGGATCCCACGAAGGATTTCCGTCCGTGCCCCGGAACGATCACCTCGTTTCACGTCCCGGGCGGTCACGGCGTCAGGGTCGACACGCATGCGTATGCGCGCTAC
>DATKYL010000403.1:0-7588 GCA_035528515.1 Acidobacteriota bacterium
CGCCGGAGACGTCACGTCGATCTTCGACAAGCAAGAAGGGCGTGAACTGCTGGCAGGTCCGATCCAGTTGCAGTTGCTGGCCGACAATCCCAACCTTTGGCCGGCCTGGGAGATCGACTACGATGACATCATGGCGCCCCCGCCGGCGACGGTCGGCGGCCGTGCGGAAATCGAGATCGTTGAGGATGGGCCTGCGCGGGTCGCCCTCAGGATCACACGCCGGATCGACAACTCCGTGTTCCGGACGGTACTCTCGCTCGCGACGGGTGCCGCGGGGGATCGTGTTGCTTTCGATGAGAGTATCGATTGGTCTGAACGCGCCACACTGCTGAAAGCGTCGTTTCCGTTCACATCCGCCAACGAGCATGTGACCTATGACCTCGGGCTGGGAACGATTCAGCGCGGTTTGAATCATGCCAACCTCTACGAGGTCCCCGGGCATCAGTGGGCGGACATGACATCGCCCGACGGCGCTTATGGCGTCGCGGTCTTGAATGACTGCCGTTACGGGTGGGATCATCCCGATTCCGCGACGCTGCGCCTGTCACTGATCCACACGCCTGGCGTAGCTGAAAGCTGGTCGTGGGTCGATGATCAGAAATCGCAAGATAAGGGACATCACCGCCTGTCGTATGCGATTGCCGGTCACCGCGGGGACTGGCGTGACGGCAACATGGTCCGAAAGGCGGCGGAGTTCAACCAGTCGCTCTTGACATTCCAGACGGTGCCGCACGCCGGAACATTGGGCAAGGCCCACTCGCTGCTGACAATCGAGCAACAGAATGCGGACGGGCAATGGACGGCCATCGACCCCCAGGGCGGCGTCTTTGTCAATGCACTGAAACAGGCGGAGGATTCCGACGAAATTATCATCCGGCTGCGCGAGACGGCAGGGCGATCGACGGCGGCGGTCCGGGTGCGTTTCGCGTATCCCGTTGTCGCCGCGCGCGAGGTCAACGGTGCCGAGGAACCTGTCGGCCCGGCGGTTGTCGAGGGTGGAGCCTTGGTGACCTCGCTGGGACCCTACCGGCCGCGTGCATTTGCCGTCACGCTGGAGTCCCTGTCCGCTACGCCCCCGGATCGCGCGCATTGCCTCCCGCTTACGCTCCCACTCAACCTCGATGGGATCAGCACTGATGAGGACCGCACTGACGGCGACCTCCATGGTGGGCGCACACTCCCGGGCGAACTTCTGCCCGATTCACTGATCTGGTTGGACGTCCCGTTTGTGTTCGGCCCGAAATCGGCGGGCGTGGCGAACGTCGCGCGCTGTGAAGGGCAGGTTCTCACACTCCCATCCGGAGATTTCGATCGCCTTTCTCTCCTGGTTACCGCGGTCGGCGGACCGGCACGAGCGCAATTCACCGTCGGCAACCGTGACACGACCCTCTGGATTCAGGATTATGCCGAACCGATTGCCCAGTGGAACAACCGGCTGGTAGCGGGGAATCTGGTAGACGAGCCGGAACTCATCGCGCCGGAGTACATCAACCGCGCACCGGTCGCCTGGTACGGGACGCACCGGCACAGTGAAGCTGGAGAGAACGAGGCCTACCAGTTCACCTACCTGTACCTCGTGAATCTGGATCTGCCCGACGGTGCCACATCCGTGACACTGCCCGACAACTCCCGGGTGCGTGTTCTGGCAGCGACGCTGGTGCCCGAGACCGGCGATCCTATCCGACCCGCTCAGAATCTCTATGACGTCGGCCATGCGACACTCACCCGGATTGCGTCGGAACGCCGATCGTTCGTCGACAGTCTGGTCATTTCCCTCTCTTCACCAAACCCGGGTGCGGTCATTCGCTACACGCTCGACAATTCTCCGCCGACGGAGGCATCGCCGCTCTATGCCGGACCGGTCACGATCGATGAGACAGCGACGATCAAGGCACGTGCCTTTCTGGCGGGTGCCGATGATGCCTATGTCGCCGCCGCGACCTACCATCACCTGACGATGCGCGAGGCTGTCACTGCCGACGACCTGCGCCCCGGCCTATGGTGCACCTATTACGAGGGATCGTGGGACCGACTGCCCGGATTCGATACGTTGAAAGCGCGCAAGACAATTGTGGCGGATTCAGTCGGTATCCCAGAACTGGCGCGAGACGAGGACTATGGCCTCGTGCTCATAGGGTACGTGAAGGTTCCGCACGATGGTCTCTATGATTTCCACCTTGCCTCCGATGACGGCAGCGACCTGAACGTGAGCGACACACTGGTCGTCGATAATGACGGTTTGCACGGCATGGGCGAGATTATCGGCGGCATCGGCCTCAAGGCGGGGTTGCATCCGATCCTGATCCGTATGTTCCAGAAGAAGGGTGGCGAGGGTCTGACACTGCACGTCGATGGACCCGGCATACCGAAACAACCGGTTCCGGCGGAGTGGCTCTATCGCGATGCAAAGAAACCGAAGAGACGGTGATAGTGTTTGAATCGGAACGGATCTTGACACTCTCTGATGCGTGGTAATCGATCGCGGCCTCAATCAGGGCCTTCACCAATCTGACGCGCTCCTTCTCGGTGAGCACCTCCCACAGCGGCTCGAACTGGGCGAGGGTTTCGGTGAGGTGGGCTTTGTCGATAGCGTCGGAGTCCAACCGACTCAACTCGTTGCTGACTTCGGTCAACCACTGATCGATACGACTGACGAGCGCCTCCGTCTCCGCCAACTGCTTCGTGACACTGGCCAACGGTTCCCCGGACATTGCAATCGCTGCGACGAGGCGTTTGATCTCGTCACCTTTGTGCTGCCGCTCACGCAGGAGCCGTCGTTGCTCTTTCTCAAGGCGTGGCCGCTGTGCCTTCTGCTGGCGGATGGCTTCGTCAAAGACCTGTGCCGCCAACTCCGGATCCTGACCGATGCGTTTGATCTGTGCAACGACGAACTCCTCGATCTCCTGCGCTGGCAGCGACGGCGTGTCGCAGACCTCGCTCCCCTGCTTCTGGCGGGTGGTGCAGATGTAATAGCGGCGGGTGGCTCATGGTTCATAGCGGGTGATGTCCCCAGCGGTCCCGCCGCAGCGCGGCGCAGGCCGATACGCCGTCACGGACCGACGTTTGGCGATTCGTTCAAGTGTAGGCGTTCGGTTCGGGCTATAGCGGTGAATATAAGTCCTGATTTGGATCCCGGCAGGATTCGCGGGGCCGCGGCACCGGGTGGCTCAGGACTTTGTGGCTTCCCCGGCTGCGGCGAGTCAACGGCTGCCCGCACTGACAGTTTTGACAGGCAGATCAAGACCGCGCTCCCGCCCGACGGCCTTTTCATACGGGGGAAGCGCCCCACCGCGGAGACCCGTTCCGTGACAACTGAATCCATCGCGGGGTGTCTGTGCCCGTCGGGGGGTATCCAGGGTCCTGATACCGTGCGATTCAACTCGACCGTTCAGGGCTCCCTCCGTAAGTTGGGATCCATCCCGCCTGTGGCGGGGTGAAGTGTCCCCTTTTGGGGACGAACAAGATAAGTAGAGCACCCGCCAGGGGCAGATCACCGACCCTTTGAGTGCAAGGGGAGGTTCTGTCCGAAGTGTGGGAACCGGGCTGAAGCTGAGTACCGCGGCCAATGCCGGCAATCGGTCCCGCATCCAGGACACTGCCAACGGACGACCCGATCTCATGATTCCGGGAACCGGGACCGGATCAGAAGTGTGAACTCAAGGTCTCGAGACGAAGGATCGAAGTGAGCCCTGCCGACACCATCATCGCCGCTCCGACCTCAGAGAAGCAGCCGATCCGCGCCGAGGTGTTCGGGATCGAGCGCCTGGAGCAGCACGCGGAGAGTCTGGCCGCGGCTCAGCGTGTTACGGACAGCCCGCGCAGGGGACGCGACCTTCTTCACCGGATCCGTGCGAATGGACAAGCGCTTCTGGCCGCCTACCGGAGCATTATCGAGGCGGTCCGGAAGAAAAGCGAGATCACACCGGCCGAGGAGTGGATCCTTGACAACTTCCACGTTGTGGACGAGCAGCTCCGTGAGATCCGGGATCACCTTCCGCGCAACTACTACCGTCTGCTTCCCAAAGTCGCGGCGGGGCATCTGCAGGGATACCCCCGAGTCTACGGTCTGGCGTGGGCCTACGTCGCTCATACGGACAGTCGGTTTTCGCTGGAGACGCTGCAACCGTTCGTCCGGGCTTACCAGCGTGCTCAGCCGCTGACGATCGGCGAACTCTGGGCGGTCACCATCCACCTCCGCGTGGCCCTGATTGAGAATCTACGACGGATATCGGAGCAGATTATACGGGGCCGCCACGCACGCGCCAAGGCCGACGAACTGGCGGACCGGCTTCTGGGTTTGAGTGGTAAACGGACGGAGGACGCGGATCACGTTCTCAGTCGTCTCAGCGACGCTCCGCTACTGAGTGCGTTTGCGGTGCAACTTGTGCAACGGTTGCGCGATCAGGACCCGTCCATTGTACCGGCTTTGATCTGGCTCGAAAAGAGACTGAGCGCGCAGGGGACGTCGCCCACGGAAGTCGTGTCCCAGGAACAGCAGGCCCAAACCGCAGCCAACGTTACCGTCCGGAACATCATCACCAGCATGCGATGGATATCCTCCATCGACTGGCTCGCTTTTTTCGAAAGCGTCAGTCTGGTGGATCAGGTCCTCCATACTTGTCCGGGCTTTGCGGTCATGGATTTCAAGACGCGCAACGAGTACCGGTCCCAGATCGAGCTGCTTTCACGCGGGTCGGAACGATCCGAAATCGACGTGGCGCGGGAAGCCGTACTTCTCGCACAGAGCGCGACTCGGGAGCGCGAGCAGACGATTCGCTCGATCGTAGGTTGGCCGGAGGGTCACGGTTTCCCGGGAACGAAGTCCAAGGTTCCCGGCGTCCCGGATCACGCCCCGGAAGACCCGGGATACTATCTCATCGCACGCGGCCGTGAGATACTCGAGCGACGGCTGCGTTTCCGCGTCCCCCTGCGACTCCGGTTCCGTCGCGAGTTTCTCGCGCACGCAACCACGTGGTACGGGGTCGGCATTGTCTCACTCACGATGCTCTTGCTCTCGGGACCGCTCTACCTCAGCTGGGTGGCCGGGGTGAACGTATGGGTGCTGGTCCTTCTGGGAATACTCGGCGCCGTGCCGGCGTCGGATGCCGCGGTCGCTATCGTACATCGCCTGGTGGCATTTCTTGTCCCGCCGAAATTGCTCCCCAAACTGGAATTCGGGCAGGGTGTGCCTCTGGAACTGCGCACGATAGTCGTCGTGCCCACGCTGCTGACGAGCCGCGCCGAGATCGAGGAGCAGCTCGAACGGCTCGAAGTGCATTACATGGCGAATCCCGACGGCCAGATTCATTTCGCTCTCCTGACGGACTGGACGGATGCGCCGCAGGAGCACATGCCGGGAGATGAGGATCTCCTCGCCGCGGTGGCGGACGGCATCGCCGGCCTCAACAAGCGGTGCGAGAGCCCGCCAGGCGGCGGTGAACGATTTCTCCTCTTCCATCGTCGGCGACTCTGGAACGAGAGGGAAGGCAAGTGGATCGGTTGGGAGAGGAAGAGGGGAAAGCTGCACGAACTGAACCGGCTGTTGCGCGGTTCTAAGGATACAAGCTTCGTCTCCATCAACGGGCAGTTGCCGGCGGCGCCCCCCGACGTTCGCTATGTCATCACGCTGGACGCCGATACGCGTCTTACCAAGGAAGCCGCCTATCGTCTGGTCGGCGCGATGGCGCATCCGCTGAACCGACCGATTTTCGACCCGCGAAAGGGACGCATCGTCGAAGGTTACGCCATCCTGCAGCCGCGGATTACACCATCCCTGCCCACCGGCCCTAAGGGTACGACCTACCAGCGGATCATCTCGGGCCCCGGAGGCGTCGATCCCTATGCGGCTGCCGTCTCCGATGTGTACCAGGATCTTTTCGAAGAGGGTTCGTTCACGGGCAAGGGGGTTTACGATGTTGACGCGTTCGAAGCGGCGCTCGAGGGCAGGGTGCCGGAGAACTCCCTGCTCAGCCACGATCTCTTCGAGGGCCTGTTCGCCCGTGCCGGGCTGCTGACCGACGTCGATCTCTTTGAGGAGTTCCCGGGCAATTATGAAGTGGCCGCCCGTCGTCTGCATCGGTGGGTGCGGGGCGATTGGCAGCTCTTGCCTTGGATACTGAACCGTGCCCGCGACATCACCGGGGCAAGACGCAAGACGCGCGTCCCCGCCTATAGTCGGTGGAAGATGCTGGACAATCTTCGCCGGAGTCTCATTGCGCCCACGTCGTTTCTGGTCCTGCTGGCGGCCTGGCTTCTGCCCGGCGTCCGTCCGATTCACTGGATCGGCCTCGCCGTGGGATCGATCCTCTTGCCGGCGTTTATCCCGGTCATCGACGGTCTTATTCCCCATCGCATGGGGATCTCCAAGCGCAGTCATCTGCGCGCCGTGACCCGCGATATCATCGTGGCCGTGTCGCAGACACTGCTGGCGATTACCATGCTGGCGCACCAGGCGTGGCTCATGACCGATGCCATAGTGCGCGCGCTCACGCGGGTCTATATCACCGGGCGGCACCTTCTTGAGTGGATTGCGGCCGCCCAAACCACGTACGGTTTCAGTTCAAGTCTCCGCGCCTTCTACCAGCACCTGCGCTGGGGCGTATTCCTTGCGAGCGGCACCGCCGTGGCGGTCGCGCTCTTGCGGCCCGAATCGTGGGTGACGGCCACGCCGTTTGTCGTCTTGTGGGCATTGTCACCGGTCCTCGCCCGGCAGATCAGCCGGCCGCCGAAAGTGCGGGAGTCGCATATTCTCTCCTTGGAGGAGACGCGCACCTTGCGTCTTGTCGCCCGCAGGACCTGGCGGTTTTTCGAGACGTTCGTGGACGCGGACAAGCGCACTCTCCCGCCGGACAACTTCCAGGACGACCCTGAACCTGTCGAGGCCCACCGCACCTCGCCGACCAACCTGGGACTTTATCTTCAGAGCACGGTCGTCGCTCACGACTTCGGCTGGCTCGGCCTCTACGACACGATGGAACGGCTCGAGGCCACCCTCGGCACGATGACCGACTTGCGCCGATTCCGCGGCCACTTCATGAACTGGTACGATACACAGAGACTCCAACCGCTCGATCCCATGTACGTCTCCACGGTGGACAGCGGTAATCTCGCGGGGCATCTGATCGCGCTCGCCCATGCGTGCCGTGAGTTCATCAATCGTCCCATGCTCGATGCGGAGATTCTGGAGGGAATTCGGGATGCCCTGCAGTTGGTTGTCGACACGATGGAAGAATCCGGGCGTTCCATGCGCACCGGAACGGTCACTATCGTGCAGCTCCAGGAGGCGGCGGACGCGGTCGCGGCTCTCCTGAGCGATCCGCCCGCGTCGGTTCCCGAATGGGTGCGTCGGTTCCGGAAACTCGAGAGTGAGGCGGAGATTCTCCTCGATATCGCCCGTACGCTTGCAGGTGATGCCAGGAACGCATCAGGACCGGAGCTTTTGATCTGGGCCGGCGCCGTCCGTGACTCCATCCGGAGTCACCGGCGCGACATCGAAGCGAGCATGCCCTGGTGTACCCGCTTCGACCCCGACGCGGCAGCGCCGGGAGACGTTCAAGGGGACGACGACACGGGCGGACCGGATGTCGTT
>DATKYL010000404.1:0-7441 GCA_035528515.1 Acidobacteriota bacterium
TCCATCGGGCAGAGCATCGAAGGGCGCGAGCAGTGGGTCCTAAAAATCTCAGACAATCCGGAGATCGACGAGGACGAGCCGGAGGTCTTCTTCAACGGGCTGACGCACGCCCGCGAGCCGATCG
Source organism: Acidobacteriota bacterium (assembly GCA_035528515.1). Classification (GTDB taxonomy): domain Bacteria; phylum Zixibacteria; class MSB-5A5; order WJJR01; family WJJR01; genus DATKYL01. The sequence continues at coordinate 125 of DATKYL010000404.1, forward strand.
GCCCGGCGCTGCTGATGGAGACCGTCCGCCGGCTGCTAAGCGGCTACGGATCGGACACGTTGCTGACACGACTGGTCGACGAGCGGGAGATCTTCATTCTCCCGGTTGTGAATCCCGACGGATACGTCTACAACGAAATGATCGCCCCGAACGGCGGGGGTATGTGGCGCAAAAACCGCAACGCCGAGAATGCGCCCGACTACGGCATCGACCTGAATCGCAACTACGGTTACGTGTGGGGATATGACGACATCGGTTCCTCGGGCGATCCGAGTTCCGAGACCTACCGCGGCGCCGCGGCGTTCAGCGAACCGGAAACCGCCAACATTCGGGCCTTCGTCAACAGCCGCGAGTTTGCCTTTGCAGTGAATTATCACTCGCACAGCGACCTCATCCTATGGTCATGGGGCTATGACTACGGCCTGTACACGCCCGACGAGCCTCTGTTCCAGGTGATAGGCGATTCAATGGCGACGTTCAACGGTTATTATCCCACGGTCGGCTGGGGACTCTACCCGGTCAACGGTGGTGTCGACGATTGGATGTACGGCGCGACCGACGAGCACGCCAGGATATACTCATTCCTGTTTGAAGTCGGTTACTGGTTCTGGCCCGATCCCTCGGACATCGCGGGTGAAATCGAGGAGAACCAGCAACCGAACCTGCTGATCATGAAGCTCGCCGACGATCCGGAGCGCCTCCTCCCCGCCGCCGTGCCGATTCTGGCGCTGGAATTGACCTCGGATTTCGAGTGCGAATACAACGCGCCGCAAGGCGGTATCAGATATGAGACGCTCACGATCGCCAACGAAACCTGGGGCAGCGGGACGGGTACCCTGACGGGCGACGTTACGGTTACAGAGGGTGACGATTGGCTCTCGGTTGTGCCCGGCGGTCCGTTCAGCCTCGACAAAGGCGATCCTGATGTGATGGCCGATGTGACGATGGATGCCGGCGGCCTGGCGGAGGGATTGTACACGGGCAATATCCGTGTGACGCACAACGATCCCGCTCAGTCGAGTCCCATCGATCTTCCCATAGAGTTCTTCGTCTTCAACGAGTTTAGCTGCCCGCAGGCTCAGGTTCTTAAGACGGGCGTCGCCAGTCCGGGCGTTCTCTCGCTGGAAATCTCGAGCAATGCCCGCTTTGGCTCGCAGAACGACGAGGGCGGCATGTGGCGCTTCCTGGATTCCAGCTCCGCCATCTGTGACGCCTCGCTGGTTCTCGCGCACGGCACCCAGGATCCGGACACCGTCGTATTTCACCGGTTTTACGGCCGGAACGATCCGGGACAAAACGGCTGGCGCCCTCTGGGCGACTTGGTGGTCGATACCAGTGCCTACGGGACGGGCGGAGGCGACCCCGACGCTTATGCCAAGGCCCTCGCCGCCATGACCACCGCGGACTCGGTGATCAACGTTGATGTCGAGTGGTACTTTCCGCAGAATCCCGTCTACGCCGACTTCGTGATCGCGAAGTTCTCCGTGTCAAACCGCACCGCGGTGCCGGTCAACGATGTTGTGGTCGGTCTCTGGATGGACCTGGATGTACTGGCAGCCGCGCACTTGCGGGATGTCCAGGACGGTTTCGGCAATCACGGCAATTTTGTGCCCGCCCAGAACCTGATCTACCAGTACGGCTACGACCTGCTCGATCACATACCGGTCGATGATCTCAATTCATCCCAGCGGTATTCCGGGGGTGTGTCCTATCTGTTGGGCCGCGATGCATCGGGAACGCCGTTCAACTGGACACCGGCGACGTTGCGGGCCGGGGTCTACGACAATCGGCTGAACCGCGAGGGCGGGGGACCGACCAGCGGCCTGATGTATCAGACGCTCGTTGGCCCGCTGGGGGTTACCGTCTGGGAACCGTACCCGCACGCCGACTCGGCCAAGGACCTCTTCTCCTGGTTGACCCTGGATCAGGACCGGACGCTCGATCCTAACGGCGCTAACCCGGAAGTCTACGTCGTTGCTCTTGTATGCGACACGCTCGCGCACGACGTGTATCCGCCGTCCGGGAAGACCGCGAGCGCGAATCTCGGTGAGGTGGTCGATTCAGCGTGGGCCTGGGCGGACCGGGTTGTGATGTGCAACTGCCCGTGTCACGCCGATCCCCAGTGCGATGGCGTCACCAACGTTCTGGACGTGGTACACTCGGTGAACGTGGCGTTTCGCGGTTCGCCGCCCGTGTTTGACGACAACTGTCCGTTCGAGCAGACGGATGTTGACTGCAGCGGCTTCACCAACGTCATCGACGTGGTGAAGTTCGTCAATGTCGCGTTCCGCGGCGGTCTGCCGGAGGACAACTTCTGCGAACCGTGCTTGTAGGGTTCTTATTCTCGATATGTGAACACGCCCGCGCCACCTCAAAGGTGGCGCGGGTTCTTATTGCCCTGCATAGGGAGGACTCTGCGAGGAAGAGTCAATTCGGCATATACGTTCTCCGGACCGACTCCTCCTAACGACATCCAGCGCAGCGAGTTCGTCAAGGTATCCCCACAACACCACCCCCGGACCCCCTCATCCGGCCGGTTCGGCCTTGCGCCCCTCCTATCCAGACACTAGCTTATAGAATAGAGCAGCATGTGTCGCCGGGACATTACTCATCGCTGGAGGCTCAATGTACTCTGCGTCTAAATCCGGCTTGGCAGGGCTTCTCTCAATTGCCGTCGTTCTGGTGGCCAGCAGTGCATCAGCCTATGAGTTGACGCAGGCCGACCGCGATTTCCTGGCCAAGAAGATCATCGCTCGCTGCGCCGTCACGCAACCCGGACAGATCGAAGGCCTTTACGGTCTCGGCATCGACATTCTCGAGGATTACCCCGACTGGCGCAAAGGGTCTGTCACCATCCTGGTGGATGCCGACGAATTCGAGGAACTCGAGGGCGTCGGCTTCACGCTTGACGTTATCACCGACGACTGGTACCGCAGCTATGCCGCCAAGACGCCCCAGGCGATGGGGGGATTCCAGACGTTTTACGAGATTGCGGGAGAGCTTCTTTACCACAGTGTCCGATACTCAGACATCGCATCCCTGTTTTCGATCGGGCAGAGCATTGAAGGGCGCGAGCAATGGGTTCTCAAGATCTCAGACAATCCCGAGATCGACGAGGATGAGCCCGAGGTGTTCTTCACCGGAATGCATCACGCGAACGAGCCGATCGGCGCGGCGCTGCTGATGGGGACCATCCGCCGCTTTCTCGATGGCTACGGATCGGACACGCTGAGGACCCGCCTGGTCGACGAACGCGAGATCTTCTTCCTGCCGGTGGTCAATCCCGACGGCTACGTTTACAACGAGATGATCGCGCCGGACGGCGGTGGTCTGTGGCGGAAAAACCGAAATCCGCAGTTCGACCCCGACTTCGGTGTTGATCTGAACCGCAACTACGGCTACATGTGGGGCCTCACACAAGTCACTGGTTATCCAGATCTCCCGGTATACCGTGGCACCGCACCTTTCAGCGAACCGGAGACGGCTAATATCCGCGCCTTCGTCAACAGCCGCGAGTTTGTGTTGGCGGAGGATTATCACGCCTACGGCGATTTTGTCGCCTTCCCGTGGTTCAGCAACGCCTTACCTGCTTTCGACCATCCTTTGTTCCAGATGATCGGCGACTCGATGGCGACGTTCAACGGGTACGAAGCCTGGACCGCCCTCTCGTGTTTTCTCGGCGGCGTCGCGCCCGATTGGTGGTACGGAGCGACCGATGAGCACGGAAAGATCCTCTCCTTCGGGCGGGAGGTCGGACACGCGTTCTGGCCCGATCCGTCGGACATCGTGGGCTTGATTGAGGAGAACCAGGAGCCAATCCTGCTGCTCCTCAAGCTTGCCGACGATCCGGAGCGCATTCTGGCAGAGGCGGTGCCGGAGATGACTTGGAACCTGTCGTCGGATTTTGAGTGCGAGTATCACGCAGCACCGGGCGGCACCGAGTACGAGAGACTCACGATCGGTAACACCACGTACGGCCGGGGACCGGGGACACTGCAGGGGGGCGTCACAGTCACGGAGGGTGGCGACTGGCTCTCGGTCGTGCCGGACGTGTGGTTCAGCCTCGACAAGGGCGATCCCGATGTCATTGCCGATGTGATCATGGATGCAGCAGGTCTTGCCGAGGGACTGTATTGGGGCAATATCCAGATAACGCACAATGATCCTTCCCAACCGAGTCCCGTCGATGTCCCGGTCGAGTTCTTTGTCTTCAGCGAGTTCAACTGCCCGCAAGCGCAGGTTCTCAGGACTGGGGTCGCCAGCCCCGGAATCCTCTCGCTGGAAGTATCGAGCAACGGCCGATTCGGCTCGCAGAACTCAGAGGGCGGCATGTGGCGCTATCTGGATTCGAGTTCCACCGTGTTCGACGCCTCACTGGTGCTGGCGCACGGCACCCAGAATCCGGACACCGTCGTATTTCACCGGTTTTACAGTCGCAACGACCCGGGACAGAACGGCTGGCGCCCGAGGGGCGACTTGGTGATCGATACGAGCGCCTACGGAACCGGCATGGGCGAGCCGAACGCCTATGCCACTGCGATCGCCGGCATGACCACCGCGGACTCGGTGATCGATGTGGACGCCGAGTGGTTCTTCCCACAAGACCCAACGTACGCCGACTTTGTGATCGCCAAGTATACGGTGTCGAATCGAACCGCCACTCCGGTGACCGACATCGTCATCGGTCTGTGGCTGGATTTCAACGTGAGGGCCGCCCGGCACGTGTTGTTCCGCTACCCTACTACCGGCCAATACGGCAATCAAGGGAACTTCGTGTCTGCCCAGAACCTGATTTACCAGTACGGTAGTGACTCAATCGGGATCACGCTGGTGGACGATCTGCACTCTTGCCAGCGGTACTCCGGAGGTGTGTCCTACCTGGTGGGCCGGGATGCGTCCGGGACACCCTTCGAACTGGCACCGGCGACGTTGCGAGCGGGAATCGACGACAACTGGCTGAATCAGGATGGCGGGGGACCAACCAGCGGCCTGATGTATCGGACGCTCACTGGTCCGCCGGGTGTGACAGTCTGGGAACCAGATCCGGAGCCTGATTGGCACAAGGATCTCTTCACCTGGCTGACCCTGGACCAGGGCCGCACACTCGAGCCCAACGGTGCGAATCCCGAAGTCTACGTCGTCGCCTTTATGAGTGACACGCTCGCACACGACGCCTTTCCCCTGTCCGGGAAGACCGCGAGCGCGAATCTCGGCGAGGTGGTGGATTCAGCGTGGGCCTGGGCGGAGCGAGTGGTGATGTGCAACTGCCCCTGTCACGCCGATCCCCAGTGCGACGGTGTGACGAACGTCTTAGACGTGGTACACTCGGTGAACGTGGCGTTTCGCAGTTCGCCGCCCGTGTTTGACGACAACTGTCCGTTCGAGCAGACGGATGTTGACTGCAGCGGTTTCACCAACGTCATCGACGTGGTGAAATTTGTCAATGTCGCGTTCCGCGGCGGTCTGCCGGCGGTCAACTTCTGCGAACCGTGCTTGTAGGGTTCTTATTCTCGATATGTGAACATGCCCGCGCCACTTCAAAGGTGGCGCGGGTCATTTTAGGGCGACCGCTTCCCCAGTGGACCGGCGCACAGGTCATCTCCTCCGACGGCTGTTATTGGAGGCGGGTGGCTGCGTCGAGGATGATGACCTCGATCGCCTGACGGACGGCAGGACGTTCGAAGAGCCGATCGCGCACTTCAAGCAAGGTATGCTCAGCAGTTGACGGCATCATGTGACAGAGGCCCGAGTGGTTGCCAACACTGCAGCGTCACAACTCCGATTGCCGCCGTCGCCTCTTCCCAGCGGTTAGTCCAGCGGTAACAGCCATCTTTCAACCCAGTCGTCACCCTGCAAGCCGGCAATTATCATGGTGTCATTAACGAGGCTGTAATTATAGGTCACCACCGATTCCCCCCACGTGAACTTGAGCTGATTCCCGCTCAGACTCCAAGTTCCCACGTACGCCCACTCCGCATCAGGCTCTCCGAATCTCTCATACCGTGTGTGATCAGCACGGAAATCCATTTGCCAGCCAGATGGCACACCGGCGGGTTCACCATTGATCTCAGCGGCGATAACTACCCACTGGCCAATGATCGAAGCGTCGTCCGATTCATTCCCCTTCTTGCTGCAGCCTGTGACGACACCTGCAACGAGCACAAGCACAAGGAGTGCCCATACCGCCCTGTTCCGCATGACACCTCCTCTGAGATTGGTCCTATCCTGGACGATGAAGACGATAGCCCCGGCGGGCATCATCGGCCTGTGAAATCCGCCCTTGAAGTTACTCCCGCCGGCGCCGGACGGCGCCGGCGGGGAATACAATGCGTTACGCGGCCGCGGGAGCCGGGGGCACGAAGACGCGCTGCGCCAGCTCGCGATCCATCTGGAACAGGCCGGACTTCGAATCGCCCAGCAGTTTGAGTTGCTGGATGATCGCCTTGACCGATGCCTCTTCCTCGACCTGCTCGTTGACGAACCACTGGAGGAAGATCTGCGCGGCGTGATCTCTCTCAGCGACCGCCAGGTCCATCCACCGATTGAACCGTTCGGTGACCGACTGCTCGTGCGCCAAAGCCTCCTCGAACGCGGCCAGCACCGACGGCCACTCCGCCTTGGGGGCGTTCCAGTCGATCAGAATCGCCCGGCCGTCGCGCTCGACGATGTAATCGAGGAGCTTCTCGGCGTGGGTGACCTCTTCCTGATACTGGATGCGCATCCAGTTGGCGAAACCGGGGAGGTCGATCGATTCGAGATAGGCCCACATGCTGAGGTAGATGTGCGCCGAGTAGAATTCATACGCGACCTGATCGTTCAGGGCGTCCTGCATCTTCTTGCCGATCATGCGTGAGTCCTTTCAACTTATGCGTTCAAACCCTACGGTACGTTTCGTACAATCAGTAAATATAACACATCGCCTCTCCCCTATCCAGCGGTGATTCCTGAGCCGGGAGATGGCGTGGGGACGCCGGTTCGGGGCGGTGTCAACTCTCACAAGGAGTCCGGGATCACTCGATGGTGACATCGACGCTGATCGTGCCGGACTGCTTGAGCACCGCCTCCACCGAACCGGTCGCACCGTCCTTCCAGGCGCAGATACGAATCGTATCGGAGACCCAGGTCGTGTCCGGACCGTACTCGTCCAGGGATACAAAGGTCTCGCCGAGCGGCACGATATCCCAATCGATGCCGTACACCCCGCGCGAATCGGCCAGTTCGAGATATGCTTCGACGCCGCTCATGACGTCACATCCGGTCTCCACGCGGAGTGTCTTTGTACCCACGAAATCGCCGGCCTCGACGATGCAGTGTTAG
>DATKYL010000405.1:0-14445 GCA_035528515.1 Acidobacteriota bacterium
GCCAAGGTCCTCGGCATCGCCCACCGTCCGGGGTTCCCGCTCTACATTCTTGTCGGCCATCTGTTCGGGCTGGTCCCGTTCGGCGAGTTCTTCTATCGCGTGAACTTCCTTTCAGCTCTGAGCGCTTCCGGCACCCTCGCCCTGCTGGCAGGCTTCTGGTCGAGCACTCTGCGCAACGCCGCTCCGTCGGTTACGACTTCAAATCGCATCCTCTCGGTTGCGATGGCCGTGCTGGCGGTCGGCGGCACGTACACGTTCTGGATGCAGGCGGTCCGAGCCGAGGTCTACGCGCCGACCGTCCTGTTTGTTGTACTCCTGAGCGTGTGCGCCTGGCGCTGTGATCGCGAAATCGGCACCAAGCGAGAGGCGGCGCCCCGCTGGCTGATTCTGGCCGCTCTGCTGGGTGGGGTCGGGATGGGGCTGCACAACGCAACCCTGGCCTCGACGTTTCCGGCGTTTGCGATTCTCTTTTTTGTTTTGAGCCGCCGGGCCCGATTCGGCTGGCGTGTCTGGTTCGTCGCGGCGGCGGCCTTCGTGATCGGCCTGTCGGTGTATCTGTACATGCCGATTCGCGCGGCCCAGAATCCGCCGCTCAACTGGGGTTGGCTGCCGATCGATCGGGCCCCGGGCTGGAACGGTGTCGTCGGGGCCGACGCCTGGTCTGCAATCGCCGCAACCGACTGGGGAGCTTTCTTTGGCCGCGCCGGCCGATCCCTCGACCTTCTGTTCCACCAGTGGGAATGGGGCCTGGTCCTGCTCACCGCCGTCGGTCTGGTCTTCTGGTGGCGTCACGCGCGGCGCTGGGCGCTTCTGGCGATCGGCGCGGCGGCCGGCAACCTGGCTGTGACGGCGTTGCTGGTCAGCGAGTTCTCCGAGACGAACGCCGACATCCACGGCTACCTTCTGCCGGCCCTGGTGGCGTTCGGGTTTCTCCTCTCCGGCGGCATTGCCCAACTGTCCTCCGGACTTCGCGTCCTGCTTCAGCGAATGCCGACATCGCGTCTGCGTCCGATCCTCACGGGTGTGGTGGTTGTTCTCGTCGCCTTTCTGGCCCTGGCGCCCCTGTTGATCTATGCGCCCTTCTGCAACCTCGTGCACCACCAACTCGCCTATGATTTCGGCACCGAGTCGACCGCCTGGCTGCGTCCCAACGCGGTGGTCTTCCTGAACGGGACCAACTGGGACTTCGTCCTGCGCGGGTTGCAGTACTGCGAGGACTGGCGGCCCGACGTACGGGTTCTGAATCGCGATCTGCTCCCGGCGGCGTGGTATCGTCACTGGGTCTTCACCCGCCTTCCCGACCTGGCGGGCTTTACGATTCCAACAAACGAGAGGGGTCTGGATCTGCGTCAATGGGCACGGGAGATCGCCGCGACCGATATCCCGGTCTACTGGGAGTTTACCGAGATTGACATGCAACTGGTACCGCATCTCATTCCGGCGGGACATCTTTTTGAGGTCTCCGCGGAACCGGTGCGCGTTCTCAAGCATGATCTCATACAGGCGCAGGAGGATTTCGAGCGCCGTTCGCGGTTTTTCGCCGCGTCGGATCGCCTGCTGGTCGACTATGATGCCCAGATGGTCTATGTCTCCAATCTGTACCGGGCCGGGCTGTACTATGAATCACGGGGCCTTTACGACCGTGCCCGCGAACTCTTCCGCCGGGCGCTGTCTCTGGGCCAGGACACCGAACAGGCCCACAGCGCGCCGGATCGCCTCCCGCCCGGTCGCTGGCTCGGCCTCATAGATCACATGTCACCTCAAAAGGGCAGCACACGTGACCTTGACCTGCCCGGAGATTCCCGCTAAACTGGACGTCGATACCGTCCCGGCGGCGCCATCCGCCCGTGGCCCGGACGCCTCACGGACGGGGTTCGCGTGTATCATCTGACGCGGCCCGCACGCCGCAGATCAATGGGTGGCCTGATGAAACCAGCGTTTTGGCGTATTGCGTTCCTGTTCATCGCGGTTCTCGGCGCGAGTGTCGCCGGCGCGGAGGACAATCCGGGCAAAGTCTCCCCGGCCGAACGGATGCGGATCGACTGCTACCCGATCGACACGATCCATTGGCAAGCCGCCGTCGCGCTCGATAACGCGAGTCTCCTCGCCGCCATGACACTCCCATTGAGCTGGGGCCACGGCGATGCGCCCTATCTGATCGACTCGGCGACTTATGGCGACACGCGGCTGGAGTATTTCGCCCTCAAGACCTATCTCGTCGATACGGCGCAACAGAACGTGCTGATCGGCCTGATCTCCGATCTGGGCATGGGGCTCCCGCCGCTGGAACCGGGGAACGGGCCGATTGTCCTGTTGCATTTCACCCGCACCGCTCGCACCAGCCACCCTTTGAAACTGGATTCGACCTTCATTCCACCACACAATACGCTACAACTTGTCACACCCGACGTCCGGGCGATCACACCGCAGCTCGAGATCCGTCTCACCGATCAGACAGCCGCCGCTTTCAAACCAGACGCTGAAGACAGATGAACGGCCCGATCCAGAACCGTTGAACAGGTCGTTATCAGGGATGCCGCCCCGGACGATGTCCGGGGATGCCGGTCGGGCGGTCTGCGCGTTCAGGTCTCGCGTGCCGATTCCCGGTAGTCGGACTTGCCGCCGGTTTTCTCAACCAGACGCAGCGCCTCGATCGTCATCGCGCCGTCGATCGCCTTGAGCATGTCGTAAATGGTCAGGAGCGCGATGCCGCAGGCGGTCAGAGCCTCCATCTCGACACCGGTCCGTTCATGCGCTTCAGCGACCGCCGTGACCTCGATCGCCGCGGCGTCGGGCAATGTCGCCACCGTCACATCGACAAACGACAGGCGCAACGGGTGACACAGAGGAATCAGGTCGGCGGTCTTCTTGGCGGCACTGATGCCGGCGAGACGGGCCGCCTCGAAGGGATTCCCCTTCGGGAGTCGTCCGGCGGCGATGGCCGTAAGTGTCGCGGGCGCGATACACAGACGGCCGACGGCGCGGGCGCGACGATGCGTCGGCTCTTTCGGGCCGACGTCGACCATGCGCGCGCGGTCATTGTCCTGGTGTGCAGTCGGTTCTGTCGCCATGTCACCAACCCGCGACAAAGTAAGGCATCATCCCAGTGTTCGCAACCGGTCCCGTGGGGCAGCCGGCACTGACCGGCGGCGTTCCGAATCGGCAAACAGGGCCAGAAATCGCACTTTGCCGGGGACCGCACCGTCCCTATCTTAATCACACAGCGAGGTCCGTTCAGACCGCTGAGGAACTTGGGCCTCCGGAATCTGTTGCATCACTGCGGGACCCCATCCGCAGCGCCACGTGTATCGATGCCGATAACATATTGGACCGTCGGAATCAGTGAGGAGGAGCGATGCGTTGCCTGCCGTTTGTCTTTAGCGTCTTAGTCTTGCTGGCCGTGGTGGCTCTTCAAGCCGCGGACACCGCGGCCTATGAATTGACCGCCGCCGACCGGGCCTTCCTGGACAAGAGGATCGTCGCGCGCTGGGAGATTACCGGGCGCGGCCAGATCGCCGCAGCCTATGACCGCGGGATCGACATCCTTGAGGATCACCCCGATCCCCGCAAAGGGTATTTCACGATTCTCGTCGATGCGGCGCAACTGGACGAGCTTCTGGCCGCGGGTTACACCATCCATGTCGAGACTTATGACTGTTACCAACGCTATGCGGTCAAGTCGCCGATGGCGTTTGGGGGCTTTCGGACGTTCACGGAAATCGTCGCCTTCCTCGATTCGATCCACACGGCCCATCCGACGATTACGACCGCCAAATTCTCGATCGGTCTGTCGATCGAGGGGCGTCCCCAATGGGCGATCAAGATCTCCGACAATCCCGAAGTCGATGAGGATGAGCCGGAAGTCTTTTTCAACGGGCTCCATCACGCCCGCGAACCCATAGGCGCGGCAATTCTGCTCGAATCGATCAGTCGTCTCGTCGACGGGTACGGTTCGGATCCCCGGATGACGGAGTTCGTCAACGAGCGGGAAATTTACATCATGCCGGTGGTCAATCCCGACGGGTATGTTTACAACGAGTCGATCGCGCCCAGCGGCGGCGGGATGTGGCGCAAGAACCGGAACCCGCAGTTTGCCCCGACGTACGGTATTGATCTCAATCGCAACTACGGTTACGAGTGGGGATATGACGATTACGGCTCCTCCCCCACTCCCGGAGACGAGACCTACCGCGGCACCGGCCCGTTCAGCGAGCCGGAAACCGCCAACATACGCGCCTTCACGAATAGCCGCAATTTCGTGTTCATCATGAACTACCACTCCTGGTCGGATCTCATCCTCTGGCCGTGGAGCTACGATTACATCTACTCTCCCGACGAAGCGCTCTTCCGGGCGGTCGGTGATTCGCTGGCCACCTTCAACGGGTACACCGCCGGGATCGGCTGGACGCTGTATCCGACGAACGGCGATGCGGACGACTGGAACTATGGTGCCACCGGTGAGCACGCCAAGGCCTACTCGTACACGCCGGAGGTCGGGGGGCTGGAGGATTCGCCCGATGCGGGTTACGCCTTCTGGCCATACCCCGATTCCATTCCGTCATTGGTCGAGGAGAATCAGGAGCCGAACTGGCTGATTCTCGCGCTGGCCGACGGGCCCGACCGCATCTTCCCCGCCGCGATCCCGACCTGGACCGGACCGACGGGGGAAATCAGCACGCCGTCGTTCGATTTGACCTGGTCGGACCCCGGGGGGCTCAACGCGGCGGTGTCGTTCCGTTTGCGGGAGCTGTTCGGATTGCAGCGGGTTGTTGACGACGCGGAGTCGGTGAATAATCTCTGGGAGGTGGATGGCTTCTCACGCCGGGATTTCCGTTCCGTATCCGGAAGTTACAGCTACTTCGGCGGCTACGGGGCCTGGCTGAAGTCGCGCCTGACGACCAACAACTACTTGAGCGTGGAGACGCACGACACGCTGGTGGCGAATGTCTGGTACGAGATCGAAGAGGACTGGGATTACGGTTACGTCGAGGCATCGACCGACGGTGGCTCATCGTGGACAACACTGGAGGGCACTATCACCACAGCATCCAACCCCAACGGCAACAACCGCGGCAACGGGATTACCGGTTCGTCCGGGGGTTGGGTCGGCGCGCGGTTCCCGCTCGACACCTATGCCGGGCAGGGCATCATGGTCCGTCTCAGCTATGAGACGGACGGCTATGTCCTCGAGGAGGGGATCTACTTCGACGACATCGGTCCGGTCGCCGATCGCGATTCGAGTGTGACGCTGGACGACGCTTGGACCGAGACGTCCTATACGGTCGCCGGCAAAGAGTCGGGCACGTACTGGTATGATCTGCGAGGTACCGACGGCGACGGTCAGACGGGACCGACGACCGCGCCCCACCAGGTGATGGTCATCTACGACAACTGTGAAACCGACTGTGCCTGTCATGCCGATCAGGTGTGCGACGGGAAGACGGACGTTCTCGACGTTGTCGCGACGGTGAACATCGCGTTCCGGGGCTTCGCGCCGACGTTCGATCCAAGTTGCCCGTATGAGCGCACCGACGTCAACTGCGACGGCGTGACGAATGTCCTCGACGTCGTCCGGACCGTCAACGTCGCCTTCCGCGGCGGGCTGCCGGCGGACAATTTCATAGATCCCTGCGGCCCGTAGGGGATCGCCATCGGGACTCCGGCAGCGCATGGATGCGGCCGGAAATGACCGGGACGAACAGCACGCACGCACTTTTTCTGATCGAAGCGCGCTTTCGGGCGCGCTTCTGCTTTGATGTTCCCGGGACAACGGGTTTCGCGTGGGGTGAAACACCGCGGACCCGGCAGTCGTCAGAGGAACGGGGCACGATTGCCGTCCGGGAGAAACGCTGATGACCGGAATCTCAATCCGACAGTCCTTGCGTCTGGCATCGATCGCGGCACTCGCCGGCGGCCTGGCGATTAACGCCCCGTCTGTCTCGGCGCGGACCGTCCTGCAGCTCGATGAAGACAATCAGGCGCTCTACGACTCGCTCAATCGACCGGCCGTCGACCCCAACGCCTTCTTCGCCGTTCGACCCGGTTCGGCCTGGGAGACGCCGCTGGGCACGTACCACTTCGCCTCGGGGACCATCGCGTTCTTCCGGCCGGTCGGCGGCCGTCCGACCGGCTGCCTGTTTGAGGGTGACGGAACCCTGACCTATTCCCCGCCCACGGAGATCGAGCGGGGGCAGCTTTTTCGCTTCTGCGGCGACTCGACGCTGCAATCCGAGTGCGACCGCGCCTATATCCGCTTCTTCGACAGCGCCGCCGTCGACGGGCTCTATCAGATTCTCGACCGACCGGCAGAGGGGCGTAAACCGAATGACGGCACTCTGAAGAGCTGTGAAAATCAGGCCTCAGACGATCTGACCATCCGGCTGGCAGCGGTCGCGTGGCAGATGTTGGCGGTAGCGGGGCGACCACCGGGCTTTCTTTACGTCGCCCCCCATCTCAAGGACCGCCAGCGTCTGCATTTCCTCCTCGATGAGACGGCCACGGAAGCCATTACGCTGTGGCGCCGACCGCCGGGCGCTCACAACAAGGGGACCATCGATCTGGTCTGCTCGTACGATCATCCCCGCTCGCCGGCCGAGATGATGGTGCGTCCGGACATGTTGCACGGCGGTTTCGACATCGAGGATTATGTTTCGGACGTCGCCATCACCCAATCGGCCCGCATGTCGCTCGACGTCCGCGTGAGAGTCACAGTACGTCAACCGGTTCTCACCGATTGGTCGTTCTACACGGCGTCCGATCTGGAGATCGACTCGATTCTGGTACAAGGTGCAGCCGCCCAGTTCATCTATGATACCGACGGCGGCTGGCTCCTCGTCCGCGCCGGCGACACATACGAGAAAGGCGATTCGGTCGCCATTCGGTTCCTGTACCGCGGCGATCGGATTCTCTACAAACTTCCCTGGGGCGACTACAGCATCCATCACACGACGCGCTGGCTCCCCCGCGCGGCGCCCCGGCGACGGGCGGACTACGCCACGACATTCCGCTTCCCCCGCCAGTACGACGTGGTCTCGGTCGGGACGCGGGTCGCCGACACGATCATCGGCGATGAGCGCATCGTGCGCTGGCAGACGGTAAGCCCCGCCGCTTATATCTCCTTCAATTACGGCAGCTTCGACCGGCTGATCGTACCGACGGAGGATGGACCGCGTATCGAGATCTACCGCAACCAGACCCACCGGCGCGGCGTGTTTTCGGGGGATATCCGCAAAGATGTCGCGGCCGACGTCGGAGGGGCCATCAGACTATTCAGCGAGATGTTCGGCCCCTATCCATGGGATCATCTCGCGGCGACGGAGATTCCGGGCTTCCACGGACAGGGGTTTCCCCAGCTTTTGCACCTGGCCTGGTATTCTTTCGAAACCAACCGCAAGGGCGTGACCGATGCCTTCCGTGCCCACGAGGTGGCGCATCAGTGGTTCGGACACATCGTCGGCTGGGAGACCTACCACGATCAGTGGCTATCCGAGGGATTTGCCGAGTATGCGGGTGCGATGTACGTTCAGGCACGCTACCAGGGCGATGAGGAATTCTTCAACGCGTTGGAGGAATCACGGGATCGCGTCCTGAAAAGGGGCGGGCGTCTTGGCTGGCACGAGGGCCCGTACGCCGCGCCTATCTGGCTGGGATTCCGTTGCGGCTCGCGCCAATCCCCCGGTTCGTACGACCATCTGGTGTACTCCAAAGGCGCCTACGTTCTGCATATGCTGCGGTATATGCTGTTCGATTTCCAAACCGGCTCGGATGCGCGTTTCCGCGGCATGATGCACGACTTCATCGGCCGCTACTCCGGGACCGATGCGTCGACCGCGGATTTCCAGGCGGTCGCCGAGGAGCATTTCGGGGGACCGATGCAGTGGTTCTTTGACCAGTGGGTGTACGGCGTCCAGATCCCTCGCTTCGAATACCGCTGGGAGCGCGGGCAGACGCCCGAGGGACGGTGGGTTGTCCGGGGACAGATCAACCAGTATGATGTCCACCCCACTTTCCGCAGCTATATGCCGATCACTTTCGTTCTCGATGAGGGACGTATGACCTACCAGCAGGAGGTAACCGGTGCCACAACCGTATTCGAGACACCGCCACTGCTGGGGAAGCCGCGTGAGGTCATCTTCAACGATTATCATACCGTTCTCTGCCGTGAACAAGTCGTTGCCAAGCCGTAGGTGCGCCAAGTGGCGCAGCGTCCGCATGTGATTGGGTCATATCCCCCAAGCGACGTCCGTCTCATCGCGTGAAAGTGATCACAATCAGTATGCCGAGACGATCAGCATGCTGCATTGTTGGTACTCGTGGTGCGCACACATGCGCGACTAAGCAGGAATCCGCACATCTCAACATCTCTCGATGACACACGATTGACGACTACCGGCAGATTATTCTCGCCGTCATGTGGATCACTATTGACAAGATCAGCGTTCCTGTCGTATCACTCTCTGCGGGGGGCGGACGCAGGAGCGCTCTCCGCAGGCAAGGAAAGGAAGGAACTAACATGCCAGCGAAAACCAGTAAGAAGACAGCTCGTCCGAAAAGGGCGACCAGTAAGAGTGCGACGCCCCGTGCACCCCGTGGACGTCCCGCTGCCCGTGGCCGCAAGAAAACAGCGAAGCCCAAGATGCCGTTCTCGCTCATTCTCGATCCCAACGAACTCGGCATTCTCCGCAAGATGGCTTTGCGGGAGAACACATCCGTGGCCAGCGTGATCCGTCGCGCGCTGCACACAGTGATTTTCCGGAGTCACCCCGATCTCGCGCGCAATGCGATCGAGAACGAGGTCGATACGTTCCTGGAGACGGTGGGCACCAAACTCCCATCCGGTGCCGCTCGTGGCGCACGGCGTGCGCGTCTCCGCAATCAGCTGGTCAGCGGCCTTCTGGGGCCGAAGGGCAGCCGGAAGAAGCGGTAGGGACGGATTCGAGGTTTTCCCTGTGCCGGCGGGTCGCATGACCCGCCGGCCCTTTTTTTTGCCACCTGTTCTCCAAGTAATTGACACTTGGCCGAAAAATGTCCTTGAACAACCCTTCCATCTGACATAACCTCGCATGAACTCCGGCGCCACTTCGGGCGGCGGAATAACCAGACGCCGGAGGTTGCGCATGGCGAACACAGCCGCCGCGCTCGCCGAGCAACAGTTGGGAGCAACGCTGAGAAAAGACCCCTGGTGGGGTCACCCCCTTCTGGCCGGTGGGACGCTGATTGGCTTCGGGATCTACGCCTTTTGGGTGGCTATCGCCGGGGAACACTACCGCTGGGGGCCCTACCTCTCGCCGTTCTACTCTCCCTTCTTTCTGCCGGATTGGTGGGCGTATTCACCGGCATTCCTCGTGATGTGGATTCCGCTCGGATTCCGAGGAACCTGTTACTACTTCCGCAAGATTTACTACCGCTCGTTCTTCCTCGATCCAGCCGCCTGCGCCGTCGGTGAACCGAAGCGCAACTATAAGGGGGAAACCCGGTTCTTTCTGTTCCAGAATCTGCACCGGTTCTTCCTCTATATGGCCCTCATACTGGTGGTGCTGCATGTGCACCACCTCTGGGAAGCGCTGTGGTGGCCGGTGGCGGGTGTCTCCGCCGACGGGTCGTTGCTGGCCGGTCCGCACAAGTTCGGCATCGGGGTCGGCACGCTGTTTATTCTGGTCGATGTTCTGCTCCTGGCGTTCTACGTTTTCGGCTGTCACTGCTGGCGGCACCTGGTCGGCGGCGGCCTGACCTGCTATTCCGGCCGCAAACTCGGCAAGGCGCGCCATACTCTGTGGCAGAAGTTCACGTGGTTCAATACACGACATAACCTCTGGGGCTGGACATCGCTGACGTGGGTCGGTCTGACCGATCTGTATATTCGTCTGGTAGCAATGGGTGTGATTTCCGACGCGAGGCTTTTCTGATGCCCGACATACAGCGCCATGAGTTCGATGTGATCGTAATCGGTGCGGGCGGCGCGGGTTTGCGCGCAGCCATCGAGGTGGCCGCCCAGGGGATGCGGGTCGCGCTGATCTGCAAGTCTCTTCTGGGCAAGGCCCACACCGTGATGGCCGAGGGCGGCGCCGCCGCGGCTCTGGCCAATATCAATCCGGAAGACAACTGGAAAGTGCATTTCCGCGATACGATGCGCGGCGGCAAGATGCACAACAACTGGCGCATGGCCCAGCTCCATGCCCAGCAGTCGCCCGATCGTATCCGCGAACTGGAAGCGTGGGGTGCGCTTTTCGATCGGACCCCGGAGGGCCGCATCAACCAGCGCCCGTTCGGCGGCCATACCTACGAGCGCCTGGCCCACGTCGGCGACCGCACCGGCTTGGAGATGATCCGTGTTCTCCAGGACAAGGGCGTGCACACCGGAATCGAAGTCTTCATGGAGTGCACCGTGATCCACGTCCCCACCGTCGACGGCCGTGCGGCCGGAGCGGTGGCGTACTGGCGGGAAAACGGACGCTTCATCTTCTTCTCCGCCAAAGCGGTGGTCCTGGCCACCGGCGGGATCGGCAAGGCGTGGCAGATTACGAGCAATTCGTGGGAGTACACCGGCGACGGTCACGCGCTGGCGCTTGAGGCCGGCGCCGATCTCATCGACATGGAGTTCGTCCAGTTCCATCCGACCGGCATGGTCTGGCCACCGTCGGTCAAAGGGATCCTCGTGACCGAGGGTGTCCGCGGCGAGGGTGGTATCCTACTGAACTCCGAAGGCAAGCGTTTCATGTTCGAGTACGTCCCGGACATGTTCAAAGGCGACTATGCCGACACCGAGGACGAAGCTGACCGCTGGGTCATCGGCGATCGCGCGAAGAACCGGCGTCCGCCGGAGCTTCTGACCCGCGACGTGATCGCGCGCGCGATCAAGAAAGAGGTCGAGGCGGGCCGCGGGAGCGAGCACGGCGGTGTCTACCTGAATGTCGCCGCCAAGCGCAGTCCCGAGTATATCCAGAAGAAACTGCCCAGCATGTACCATCAGTTCAAGGAGCTGGCGGGGATCGATATCACCAAAGATCCGATGGAAGTCGGGCCGACGACGCATTACATGATGGGCGGCATCAAGGTCGATCCCGAAACGCAGGAATCGACCCTGCCGGGTCTCTTCGCCGCGGGCGAAGTCGCCGGTGGGATGCACGGGGCCAACCGGCTGGGCGGGAATTCGCTTTCCGACCTGGTGGTATTCGGCCGCCTGGCGGGTATGGGCGCGGCCGCATATGCGAAGAAGCTCGGCACCGCACCGAAGGTCCCGGAGGCCGAAATCGAGAAGGCGATTGCCGAAGCGGTGGCGCCGTTCGACCGGCCCGAGGGCGAAAACCCGTTCGCGGTTCAGGCCGCGCTGCAGAAGATCATGCAGGACGACGCCAGTATCGTGCGCGACGACGCGGGCTTGAAGAAAGCCCTCGACGGCATCGAGAAGCTGAAGCCGCGGATCACCAAAGTCGGCGTCGGCGGCAATCGCGAATACAACCCCGGCTGGAACACCGCGATCGACCTGAAATCGCAGGTGATCGTTGCGGAGGCGGTCGCGCGCGCCGGGCTGGAGCGCACCGAGAGTCGCGGCGCACACACGCGGATCGATCATCCCAACAGCGTTCCCGAATGGGAACGGCGAGAGATTATCGTGCGCATGCGCGACGGGCAGATCCAGATCGAGACGGTCGACCAACCGGAGTTGCCGAACGACCTGAAGGAACTCATCGAAAAAGGGGCTGAATAAGCATGGCCACTCGTACGTTTTCGATTTTCCGGGGAGAGTCGCGGGAAGACGGCCATTTCGAGACGTACTCGATTGAGTGCGATGAGGGCATGGTCGTTCTCGACGCGGTCCATCGCATCCAGGCCGAAGTAGACCCCAAGCTGGCCTGCCGCTGGAATTGCAAGGCGGGCAAGTGCGGGAGTTGCTCAGCCGAGGTCAACGGCCACCCGAAGCTGATGTGCATGACCCGGCTGTCCGACTATCCCGAGGATGAGACCATCACGATCGCCCCGTTGCGGACGTTCCCGATCATCAAGGATCTGACGCCCAACGTGTCGTGGAACTTCGAGAACAACCGGCGGATCCCCTTTGTGCAGCCGCGCCCGGCTGATTTTCCCGACGGCAGCTGGCGAATGTATCAGTATGAGGTCGAGCGCCCGCAGGAATTCCGCAAGTGCATCGAGTGTTTCCTGTGCCAGGACGTCTGCCACGTACTGCGCGCGCATTCCAAGTTCGACGAGTTTATCGGGCCGGCGTTCTTCGTCCGTTCGGCGGTTTATGAAATGAACCCGGTCGACACCGCCGACCGGCGTGAATTCCTCCGCGACGCGGGCGGGTGCGGGTACTGCAACATCACCAAGTGCTGCACCGAGGTCTGCCCCGAGAATATTCGTATCACCGACAACGCGATCATCCCGCTCAAGGAACGGATCGCCGACGTTAACTACGACCCGGTGCGCTGGTTCTTCCGGAAAATCTTCGGGAGTTCGTACAAATAACCCGGGGCAACGTCCTACCGAAACGAGAGATTGCGGTCGCGTCACGCGGCCGCTTTCTTTATGGTTACCCTCTCAGGGAGAGACAGGGACCGGCCGATCATGATTGAGATGAAATTCAAAACGATGGAATGGAAAAAGGGTGCGTTACGTCTGCTCGATCAGCGGCGTTTGCCGAGCGAGGTGACCACTGTCGTCTGCCGCACCCCGGAGGCAGTTGCCGAAGCGATCCGTACTCTCACGGTGCGCGGCGCGCCCGCGATCGGCGTAGCGGCCGCCTACGGGCTGGTCTTGGCGGTCGATTCCGCCTCGGCGCCGAATAAGGCGCGTGCGCGCCTCGACCAAGCAGCGGAACTGATCCGTTCGGCGCGGCCGACCGCGGTCAATCTCGGCTGGGCGGTCGACCGGATGACCGGCATTGCGGCGGTCTACCGCGACGTGAACGCCGCCGATCTCCGCATGCATCTGGAGCGGGAAGCCGTGACGATCCATCAGGAGGACGAGGCGATGTGCCGCCGGATCGGTGAAAACGGCGCGGCACTCTTGGCCGATGGGATGAATATTCTCACCCACTGCAACGCCGGAGCCTTAGCGACCGCCGGGATCGGCACCGCGCTCGGGATCATCTACACCGCCCACGCTCAGGGAAAGAAACTGCACGTCTACTCTGACGAAACCCGGCCCGTCCTGCAGGGCGCGCGACTGACTCTGTGGGAGTTGATGCAGCAGGGGATCGACACCACTCTCATTACCGACAACACCGCCGCCTCGCTTTTCGCCGCCGGGAAGATTGACGCCGTGATCGTCGGCGCGGATCGGATCGCCGCGAACGGCGACGTGGCCAACAAGATCGGTACATATAATGTAGCGATTCTGGCGGCGCACCACGGGGTGCCGTTCTATGTCGCCGCGCCGCGATCGACCTTCGATGACCGCGTCGCCACCGGGGCCGACATCCCGATCGAAGAGCGTGCGCCTGAGGAAGTCACCAATATCGGTTTCACCAGCTTGGCCCCGTCGGATACCAACGTCTTCTCCCCCGCGTTCGATGTGACGCCTCATCGCCTGATTACCGCGATCATCTCCGATACCGGGATTCAGCCCGGCGGGCGGGGTGGGGTGTAGAGCGAACACTTGCGCCCGGCTGTGTGGCCGTCCGCCCCAGGCGGATGATCGCGGCTTGCCAGAGTCGTTACCCGACCACTAAGATCCTCCCAATCAACCCCGCAAACCTGCACGCACGATGGCGGCTTCGGTCGTTGTCCCGCTTCGCGGGACCGCGATCGCAGATCGCGGCCACACATGTCGCTCGTGAAATGTCAGCCGTTACGCCGCCTCCAGCGAAAAGCAGATCCCTCACTCCTTTCGGGATAACTCATTGGGTTGTTCGCCGCAATCTCACAGGCACCAGTCATTCCGAGGGGACCGAGGAATCTGCTTTTTCTGCCCTTACGGATCTGTTCCCTGTTTGGATGGATTCTACTTACCGAGATGAAGCAGCCTGTAGGTCAGGAGCACCGCGCGGCGATGGTGATCTATCGCGTCCTATGGCTCCGGCGCGGGGCTCCTGACCTACGTTCTTCCTGGATAGACTCTATGTACCGAGATGAGCCGGGTCGCCCCCGCCGTTACGATTTCTCTCGCGGGAACGGGCGACACACCGTGTCGCCCCTACGGTACCCGTTATCGGGTGGTGTCCTATGAGGAACGATTCTGAACGTCGCCGAGGTCGTAACCCTCGCGAAAGCGGGGGAGCAGGGAGCGTTGGAGTAGACTGCTGAATTCCCGCTTCCGGGGAATGACATTATGGGTGTTGTCACTATGTTCAGAGGGCCGGGAAACCCGGCCCCTTGTATGTTGGCTTGCGTGTTTGGGGGCGATGTGAGATGGTGATCCGGACCGGGGTGACACTGTCCGGCCCCTAAGGCATAGGAACCTGGAACGTAGATGAGTGCTCCCGGTCCGGTCACACGGGATGATACG